>CBETCF010000005.1:0-29744 GCA_965534785.1 uncultured Psychrobacter sp. | reverse complement strand
ATTTGAAGCAGCCGCAAAAACCCTCTTAAGCAGTGTTAAGTAAAAAGCTAGTAGCTTAATTGGCATTACTATATTTAACGCTTTTTTTACAAGAAAGACTGGCTATTGTCAGTCTTTTTTTATGCTTTATAGTTGCCAATAAACCGCTAAAGTGTAAGACTGAGCATGGACCTATCATTGCCTATAAATCAAAAATAACTAATACTAATTAAAAAGGATATTACTATGGCTAAGCCCACTACCGAAGTCATTACTTTGCCTGACTTTCCAGTAACTTTAGTTCGTGAATTAAACGGACATTTTATTCAAGATGATATCAGCTTATCTGAGCTGATGAAGAATAAGCAAAAAGGCTTAATACTCTATTTTTACCCTAAGGATAATACGCCAGGCTGTACTACCCAAGCGACTGACTTTACTAAAAACCTCAGTGACTTTGATAAGCTTGGTTATGACATCATAGGCGTCTCACGTGATAGCATCGAATCGCATCAGAAATTTATCGAAAAACATGAGCTACAAATTCCGCTCGTTAGTGATAGTGATGAAAAGCTCTGTCAATATTTCGACGTTATTAAAGAAAAAAACATGTATGGCAAAAAAACTATCGGCTTAGTGCGATCCGCTTTTGTATTTAACCAAGACGGAGTGCTCACTCATGCTCAGCGCAATTTACGTGCTAAGGACTACGCGGAACGTTTACTAACGATTTTAGCGACATAGAGATAGCTGTTATATAGATCTGTACTCTGAAACTAGAGCATGTTGATGGCTGAAAAGTATTGCTATTAAACATTTTTGCAACACTCTACTACTTATACTATGCTGTGTGTTTATTCACATTTACTTAATCTATTTATTGATTATTAAGTGCTGGCTAAACGATTGAGTATAAATTGAGGCTAGCCATTGACTTATATAACCTAAAACCATTCCCGCTAATATGAGAACTTTATGAGTAAATCTTCTAATAATAAATCGTCAGTCGATACTATTACCCGTCACGTTGATGTGGCTGTTATTGGTGCTGGTACTGCCGGACAGAACGCTTTTCGTCAAGCCAGTAAAAACACCAAAAACATCGTCATTATCAATGAAGGCTTTTGGACAACGACCTGTGTTACGGTCGGTTGTATGCCAAGTAAGCTACTTATTGCTGCTGCCGATCGTGCTCATGACGCCAAATACTCAGAGGAGTTCGGTATTCATAGCGAAGTAACCATTAATGGCAAGCAAGTCATGGCGCGAGTACAAGCAGAACGCAGCCACTTTGAGGGCTATATCGAAAAACAAGTAGAAAGCTGGCCTGACGACAAAAAAATAGCCGGTCGCGCTCGTATTACTGAAGACGGTCTGATCGAAGTGAATGATGAGCTTATTAAAGCGGACAAAATCATCATTGCTACTGGTAGCAAGCCGTTTGTTCCTGACGGCTGGTCTGACAAGCTTGGCGACACATTACTGACTTCTGATAGCGTGTTTGAGTTATCTGATTTGCCAGACTCTATGGCGGTTGTCGGTGCCGGTGCGGTGGGATTAGAGCTTGCCCATGCGTTTGCTCGACTAGGTGTCGCAGTGACTTTGTTCAACCGTACTACTCAAGTTGGAGGTCTGAGGGATGACGAGGTCAATGATAAAGCCATCGATTGTCTAAGTGAAGGGATGAACTTCTATTTGGGCAGTCAAATTCATGAGGTCAGCACTAAGGTTGATGATAGTGGACGCAAAGTTGCCACTATTGATTACACCGATAAAGATGATAGAAAAGGTAGCTGGCAAGGTGACTATGTACTAGTGGCTACGGGTCGCCGTAACAATATAGACAAACTGGGTGTCGAACACTTAGGGGTCGAGCTTGATGAAAAAAATCGTCCAAAAGATGTCAGTATTAAAACAGGAAAAGTGGGCGACCTTGCGGTTCATATCGTCGGTGATGCCAATATGCATCTACCGTTTTTGCATGTAGCAAGTGATGAGGGCTTCAGTGCTGGTAATTTAGTATGCGGAGAAAAGGGTAAAGCCTATATCCGTCCTCCTGCCACTCCTTTGTCAATCTTATTTACCAACCCACAACTCATGATGGTTGGCAAATCAAAGCCTGAGATTGAAGAAAACCCAGAGTTAGAATACGTCATCGGTAAGGTCAGCTTTGACAACCAAGGTCGCAGCCGTATCATGGGCGTCAATTGTGGCTTGCTGCATATTTATGGCTGCAAAAAAACAGATAGAGTCTTGGGTGCAACTATGGTCGGTCCTGATGCGGAATATATCGGTCACATATTAGCAACGGCCATTACCAATGACATTAGCGTCAAACAATTATTGGATGCGCCTTTTTATCATCCTACTATTTTAGAAGGTTTGCGTACAGCGTTACGAGATGTGCAGCATCAGATGGACATTCCTTATCAGTCGTTTGATACTCAGTCCAGTAATTCTTAGGGTGTGCCGTCATTTTGAAAACGAAGATAAAGATGAGATGGTTTTTTATCAATCAAAGTAAATTTAATAGCTAATATAGCTATATTGTCTAAAAACTTGCAAAGGACGAAGGATGATGGAAATACAGCTATTTTTAGCCGATTACTTTTTATTTTTTCAGACTTAGACTATGTCCTATTCTTATGTTTGAATAAAGGCTTAGCTATACTATTAACTAAGCATTATATTTTTGAGTAGATGTTATACTTCTACCCATGATTTCTTGTTTAGCTGTACTGTAGCGACTCAGCAAGATTAAGATTCATTTGCATGGATGAAATAATGGCAATTAATAGTATCACTGACTTTTTTCAGGAAATCATTCGTGATTTGCATGCCAGTCTTTATCTAGCATTAGGGGGTTCGATTGAAGAGGACACTCTAGATTGGTCTTCGTATGCCGTAGAGCTGACCAGTACTGGTATCAAAATCCTAATACTTTTGGGAGTAATAGGGTTTTTTTATTGGCTAGCCATTTATATCTTCAAGCATAATAAAAAGCGCTTTCGGCTCAATGATCGCCGCGCCAAAATTGCCCGTTCCATATTTCGTTATATTTGGGTTGTCGCTAGCTTAATTGCAGTTATGAGTCAAATCAACTTTGAGCCTGAAACCGTGAAAGCTACGGCTAAAGCTAGCATTTGGGCCGGCGTCTATTACATCTTGTGGACCTCATCGGGACAAATCATCCATAAAGTATTACAGCATTACGGTCTCAATGCCTCTATTGAACAGCTCCTCAAAAACATTCTATCGGTGTTGTTATTAGTATTGGGTCTCGCCAGTGTCATGGCGCAGTTTGGCTTTGATATCGTCTCTTTAGTAGCCGGTCTAGGGATTGCTGGTTTAGCCGTTGGCTTTGCCGCGCAGTCAACGCTTGCTAACTTTATCGCTGGTATTACTATTTTGCTTGAGCAGTCTTTTCAGGTAGGAGATTGGGTCAATATCAATGGCAATGAAGGCCGCGTAGTAGTAATTGCCCTACGCACCACCCACGTGCTGACCCGAGACAACATTACCGTTATTATTCCCAACTCTAACGTAGCTTCCTCTGAAGTCACCAATCTCACCTCCAAAAATTTCATTCGTTTTGATATTCGTGCTCGTATAGCTTTTGAAGATGATATCGAAAAAGCCCGTCAACAAATATTGCAAGTACTGACAGATACTGAGGTGGTATTAAACCGTCCTGAGTCCTCTGCCACCGTTGCAGAAATTGGTGAATATGGGGTGTTTTTTATTGTGCGTTTTTGGGTTAAACCCGCCTCTGTCGCTCGTATGCCAAAGATTAAAGAAGATCTACAAGAGCATATCAAGCTTGCTTTTGATGCTGCTGATATTTCTACCCCGTATCCGCATATGCGTCTGCTCATGCCAAAAGACGTCGACTATTCTATTCCAACCAAGCCCTTTGCCACTACTACGCAATTAGTCTCTGGCGAAGTATCTTTGGATAAAGGCGATTAATAACTAGCAGGGCTTATTAGCAGCTATTAACTCAAAGGCTTTAAACCTTAGCGAGTTGAATTATGGTAAAATTATCGGCTAAATAATCTCTCCTTTATTCTCTGATTCGCTCTTTCAGTAACAGGTATCCGTATGACCGAAGTAACCCTACCCGCCTCTTCAACAGCTACATCAACCCCTTCAAACGATTTGTCGCTCGACCTTGTTATCACTTGTGCCGATGGCTTAGAGCTGCCACTACAGACTGAGCTGACCAGTTTCGGTATTGCTAGCGATATAAAGAGTACTGGGCGTCTGGCTGTCAGCGCTAGCTTGCGTGACTTATATACTATCTGTCTATGGTCGCGAGTGGCTTCACGAGTATTGATGCTGATTAAGCGTAAAAATATCAATAGCGAATACGATGTAGCAGAACAGCTTTATGGTCTAGCAAAATCTATCAATTGGACTGAACAATTCGATCTTGAGCAAACTTTTGCTATTCGTCTCTCGGTAGATAAGCGAGTAGCCGTCAGTCAACAGTTCGCCATGCTGCGTATCAAAGATGCGATTGCTGATACTTTCAATGAGGCGTATGAGAGCCGTCCTAATGTCGATAGTAAAAACCCAGATTTTGCTATTTTTGCTACGGTTAATGATAAGCAAGCTGAGCTGTATCTAGATCTATCCGGTACAAGTTTGCATCGCCGTGGTTACCGGGTAGCGATGACCGATGCGCCGTTGAAGGAAAACTTAGCCGCTGCCCTGCTCTATAGTGCTGGCTGGCATCTAAAAAACGAGGCTAACAATGCGCCTTTCTATAATGCCTTGATTGATCCGATGTGTGGTTCAGGTACTTTTATTATCGAAGCGCTATTGATGCACTGTGATTATGCGGTCGGTATCGATAAAGCGGCCAATCAATTTGGCTTCTATCAATGGCAGCATCATGACGAGACGCTTTGGATCGCGATGATCGATGAGGCACAAACTCGTTTCCGAGAAGCCTTAGCTATCGCTCTTGAACAACCCGATACTTTGCCCTTGATACTAGGTTTTGATGCTGATAGCGGCGCTATTTTGGCCACAGAGAAAAACTTAATTGCCGCTGGATTACAAGATTTATTACCACTAATCGATCTTGAAACTCGCGCGCTTGATAAACTTAGCAGTACTTTACGTCCAATGGCTAAAGATGGCCGCTTGAGTAATCCGCTCATCATTACCAACCC
Organism: uncultured Psychrobacter sp.; assembly: GCA_965534785.1. Taxonomy (GTDB): domain Bacteria; phylum Pseudomonadota; class Gammaproteobacteria; order Pseudomonadales; family Moraxellaceae; genus Psychrobacter. The sequence continues at coordinate 24,585 of CBETCF010000005.1, read as the reverse complement.
ACCTTATGGTGAACGTCTAGGTGATGAGGATTATATTCGTCCGCTTTATCAAGCTTTAGGACTTATCATTCAAGATAGCTTTGCCGGTAGCGGTATCGATCCGATGCTTGGCATCTTGGCTGCCAACGTTGAGCAAGTCGATATCTTGCCTATTAGCGAGCCAAAAACTTTACGTTGCCATAATGGCGCAATAACCGTTTATTTTCGCTACGGTCAGCTCATCGCTGGGCAAACCGGAAATCTAGTTAGCAACTTTGAAAAGCGTGAAATCGAGGTTGAGGAAGGTCAAGACTTTATCAATCGTCTGCAAAAGAACTTGGGTAAACTCCGCAAGCAAGCGAGTAAAGAAAAAGTCAGTAATATCCGCGTCTATGATGCCGATTTACCTGATTTCAAAGTAGCCATTGATCTATATGGCGATTATGTACACGTGCAAGAGTATGCGCCGCCCAAAACTATTCCGCCTGAGACTGCTAAGAAGCGTTTCAATCTAGCGTTAATGGGTATTCGTGAAGTGTTAGATATTAACCGTGAGCAAGTGTTTATCAAGACTCGGGCTCGTCAATCTGGTAATGAGCAATATAGTAAGCAAGGCAATACTGAGAAGAAAGGTAAATTCTATGTCGCCCGTGAAGATGGCGCTTACTTTTATGTTAATTTTACCGATTATCTAGATACGGGTCTGTTTATCGACCACCGTAATATGCGTGCGCGTATTAAGGCCAACAGCAAAAACAAATCGGTACTAAACCTTTTTGCTTATACTTGTACCGCCAGTGTTCATGCCGCTTTAGCTGGTGCCAAAAAAGTCACTAGTGTCGATTTATCACAAAACTATCTAGATTGGGGTAAGCAGAACTTTGTATTAAACGGTTTGGATGTTAGTCGCAATAACTACCAGTTTGTGGCAGCGGATATCTTCGAATGGATCAAAGACAATACTGAACAGTTCGATATTATCTTTATCGATCCGCCAACTTTTTCTAACTCTAAAAAGTTTCAGGGTACTTTCGATGTACAGCGTGATCATTCGGCTTTAATTAATCGCGCTATGAACCGCTTGACCAGTGATGGTGTGCTCTATTTTTCTAATAACTTTACTCGTTTTGAGCTAGATGAACAGTTGACCGAGCGCTATGATATTACTGATGTAACGCACCAGACTATTGGCTTCGACTTTAATATCAAAAAGCCTATTCATCAGAGCTTTGAGATTCGTCATCGTTAATCTTAATTTAATAGTAAAGCAACAATAAGCTTTACAACAATGACCTGATCCGCTTTGATTGGGTCATTTTTTGTTGTTATGATAGAGCATCAATAAATAGCCATTTAGCTAACAACACAACTGCTATTTATTGCTGCAACCCCTAACTCTTACGATAAAAACTAATATTAAAAAAGGATCAACCCATGGCTTTATCATTAAATAAAGGCGGTAACTTATCGCTAACTAAGACTGACCCTAACTTAAATAAATTGCTTATCGGTCTAGGCTGGGATGAGCGCGCCACTTCTGGTGCTGAATTTGATCTAGATGCTAGTGTATTTCTACTTAGTAATGCCGGTAAAGTACGCGGCGACCATGACTTTATTTTCTATAATCAGTTAAAGTCTGATAATGGTGCGGTAGAGCACACTGGCGATAACCGTACTGGCGAAGGTGATGGCGATGATGAAGTCGTTAAAGTCAATCTAAGCCAAGTTCCAGCTGACGTTGATAAAATCGTTGTTACCGTAACGATTCATGATGCCGCTGCTCGTAGCCAAAACTTTGGTCAAGTCGCTAATGCCTTCATTCGTGTCGTCAATGAAGAGTCTGGCACTGAAGTGGTACGTTTTGATTTGGCAGAAGACTATTCAGTCGAAACCGCTATGGTCTTTGGCGAAGTCTATCGCCATAATAGCGAATGGAAATTCCGTGCCGTCGGTCAAGGCTATTCAGGTGGCCTACAAGCCATGTGCCAGCAGTATGGTGTCGACATCTAAGCATAAAGTACAATTAGTTGCAAAAAAACGCAGTTTTTTATAGCTAATCTACTAAAAATGCTTTATGTTTCTCTTAATTTCATACTCAAAAAAAGCGGCTAATCATAGCTGCTTTTTTGAGCAGGTATTAATTCAATATATTGCTTGAATCAGACTAGATTAACTCAGCATTACTTTATGCCCTTAGACAGGATATGTCATGAGACATTTTTATTTAGACTTTATCTTTACCGCTATTGCTTTAGCCGTAGCCGCTTGGTGGGGATATTCACATAGTGGTATAAGTGGAATGTTATCCACGCTATCGATCACCGCTATTTTGGCGGTAATGGAGATCTCATTATCGTTCGATAACGCAGTGGTCAACGCCTCAGTACTGAAGCGTTGGGATGCCTTTTGGAAGATGATCTTCTTAACCATCGGTATTTTAATCGCCGTTTTTGGCATGCGCTTGGTATTTCCTATTGTTATCGTTGCGGTCACCGCAGACTTAGGTATGATGGAAGTCATCAGCTTAGCCTTGAACGACCCTAAAGAATACTCAGCAAAACTGCTAGCTCATCACGCTGAGATCTCAGCCTTTGGTGGTATTTTCTTACTCTTAGTATTCTTAAACTTTGTCTTTGATGATAAAGACGTCCATTGGTTTGACTGGCTTGAGAGCCGCTTAGCCAAATTCGGTCAAGTTGATGCTATGAGCGTGTTTGTAGCGCTTATTGTGTTAATGATTGCGGTCTCCTTTGCCAATGAAGCGCAATCAGGTGCGGTATTAATCGCCGGTATTTGGGGTATTTTGGTCTACTTAGGGGTGCAAGTGATATCTGGCCTGCTCGAGGGCGACTTGGAAGAAGAGTTAGACTCTGAGGGTAATACTACAGGGGATACCACTAGTGCTATTATGCGCGGCGGTATTATCGGCTTCTTATACTTAGAAGTACTTGATGCTTCATTTAGTTTTGATGGGGTTATCGGTGCTTTTGCTATTACCAATGACGTCATCGTCATCATGTTAGGTCTAGCTATCGGTGCGATGTTCGTGCGTTCGATGACTATCTTTTTGGTCGACAAGGGTACGCTTGATGAGTTCATCTACCTTGAGCATGGCGCGCATTATGCTATCGGCGCGTTGGCTGTCATCATGCTGCTATCAGTCAAATTCCATGTCCCAGAGCTAATTACCGGTCTGATCGGTATTGCCTTCATTGGTTTAGCGCTGTGGGCTTCTATTAGATATCGCAAGACGCAAGCTTTATTGAACCCTGAAGCAGAGTCAGAGCTCAAAACTAAGCAGCTAGATTAATTTAGGTTTGTTGAGAATGTTAAAGGGCTATAGCGATTCTTCGTTATAGCCCTTTTTTATGGATACTGTTTTTTGTAGCTGCTGTTTTAGATAGATAACTTCAAATCTGTTTTGTAAGGTGTATTTCATGCACCCTTTTATAGAATATAAGTCTTTTCTACTTGCTACTTCCCTGCTAGCATCTTCTGCAACTTTGCTAATATTACCCCATATAGCGGTAAAAATATTAACACTCCCATCACCATTTTAAACACATAATCTACCGTACCAATTTCAATCCAATTCGCCGCCATAAAAGGATCTGGGCTTTTATAAAAGGCAATGGCAAAAAAGCAAAAACTATCGACCAGATTACCAATAAGCGTCGAGGCTAAGGGCGCAATCCACCAAATTTTAAGCTGGCGTAATTTATTGAAAACTTGGATATCTAACAGCTGCCCAACCACATAAGCGGCGAAGCTTGCCAAGACAATGCGAAATACGAATAAGTTAAAATCTAACAAGTGCGCGTGTCCGACAAATTGACCCTCTGCAAATACCACTGAAAAGTAGTAAGAAATTGCTAGCGCAGGTAACATGGCAAAAAAGATAATGCGTCTTGCTAATTGCTGACCAAAAATACGCACGGTCAAATCAGTAATCAGAAAAATAAAGGGAAAAGTAACGGCTCCCCAAGTAGTGATAAAGCCAAATAGGCTAACGGGTATTTGTACCAGATAATTACTGATAGCGATAATAAAGATATGCAGACTCACTAACCAAAATAAAGCACGGCTATAGTGAATGGATTGGATGGATGTGGCTGAAATAGAATTGATGCTCATAGAAGAGTCCTTTTTTTAATTCAGGGTTGAGGGAACCTGAGCGCGCATATTATAAAGCAAAACTAGACTAGTGGCCAAAATGATTCTAATAAAAAGTAAAAACCACTTAATTTTCAGCTGCGATACAAGTGTAATACATAAGCACAAAATACGACTTGCTTAGTGTTTAAGCGCTTAGTATAGTAAAATATGAAGATATATAGGACTCGTGGTCAATGTTGTGACTACATTACTCTCGATATCTTAAATATTTAACCCCTTAAAACGCTGCATTCTATTTAATGCTCTGATTTAATCATTTTGATAGAATCCTCGTTTTAATATAGAACCTATCAAACAATAAACTCATAATTTCAATAAACCAAAGGACAATTTTATGGCTATTAGCTTAACGAAAGGCGGCAACGTAAACTTATCAAAAGAAGCTCCAGGTCTTACTAATATTACTGTTGGACTGGGCTGGGATCCACGTGCTACCGACGGTCAAGAGTTTGACTTAGATGCCATCGGGTTTTTGGTTAATGAAGGCGGTAAAGTTCGCAACGATAAAGACTTTATCTTCTTTAATAACTTGACATCAGATAATGGCGCAGTTGAACATACTGGCGATAACCGCACTGGCGAAGGTGACGGCGATGATGAAAAAATTAAAATCAACTTAGCTAGTATTCCTGCAGACGTCAGTAAAGTAGCAGTATGCGCTATCATCTATGAAGGCCAAGCTCGCAATCAAAACTTTGGTCAAGTTGGCGAAGCTTACATCCGTATCGTTAATGACAATGGCGATAGTGAGATTGCTCGTTACGACTTATCAGAAGATGGTAGTACTGAAACCGCTATGATCTTTGGCGAGTTATATCGTCACAGTGGTGACTGGAAGTTCCGCGCGGTTGGTCAAGGCTTTAGCGGTGGTCTAGGCCCATTAGCCTCTTCATATGGCGTGAATGTCTAAGTTTAGATTTTCCATTAATAAGCGCTATTCATTGAAGCTATCAACTGCGATTATTAACCGTGTTTGATAGCTTTAATTTTATCAGCCATCTAAAAATCATTTTAAACCATCGTAAAAGCACTATTTCAACAGTATCCGTCTAAAATATCAGCATAAGGATTTATCTATTATGGCAGCGACCTTTAGTTTAATTGGCACCATTGAACCTTTTTTGCATTGTAATTTAAAAAAGGGCGATTCAATATACTGTGAAGCCAATGCCATGGTAATGATGGAATCGAACCTTGAGCTAAAGGGCAAACTTCAAGGTGGTTTAATGCAGTCATTGATGCGCCGTTTTGCTAATGATGAATCGCTATTTCAGCAGCAGATCGAAGCTGTCAATGGCGAAGGTGATTGCCTGCTTGCGCCCACTCTCGATGGTGATATGCAAATACTCGATGTCGGAGCACAGCAATATACGCTGAGTGACGGGGCTTTTGTCGCGGCACAAAAAGATGTCGATATTAGAGCTAAGATTCAACGTAATCTAGGTGGTGCCGTCTTTGGTGATACCGGTGGCTTTATGGTTATGCAAACCCAAGGTAAAGGCCAAGTAGTCGTATCAGGGTTTGGCTCGCTGTTTGAGATCGATGTTGAGCCGGGTAAAGATGTGATCATCGATAACGGTCATGTCGTCTGCTGGGATTCTAATCTCGATTATAAATTATCAGTCTCGACTAGCAAGAAAAAAGGTATTATGAGTAATATTATAAACTCAGTCACTAGCGGTGAAGGCATGGTTCTGAACTTCTCCGGCTCTGGCAAAGTGATTATCTGCTCACGCAACCGTGATAGCTACCAAGGTTGGCTACAAAGTGTATTGGGCAGTAATTCAGGTGGTCGCGGCGGTAGTGGTGGATTTTTAGATAATATTTTATAAAACACTCTCCTTGTAGCTAGTAAGCACTAAGTTGAAACTGGGCAAGCAAATTTATCTCTCAGCGTGTTAATTAGCAGCGTAATTATCACTATCAAATCTACAACTATAATAAGGAATATGATATGGCAGTTAGTCTACAAAAGGGACAAAAGATATCCCTAAGCAAAGAAGCTGGTGGCACACTCACTCAAGTTAAGCTAGGCTTAGGCTGGGATGTTGCACAAAGCCCGCAAGCGCAAAAAGGTGGCTTTTTGGGTAAACTATTTGGCGGTGGCAGTGGTGGTGATACTATCGATTTAGATGCCTCCTGCATTATGTTCGATAGCAATAAACAAGCGGTCGACGCTATTTGGTTTAGTCAATTAAAGTCAAAGGACGGCAGTATCTTACATACTGGTGATAACCGTACCGGTGCTGGTGATGGCGATGATGAAGTCATTAACGTAGATCTTTCAAGAGTACCTGCTAATGTAGTCTCTTTAGTATTTACGGTAAACAGTTTTACTGGTCAAACGTTTGAGACGGTAGAAAATGCTTTTTGCCGCATTGTAAATGCTAATAATAATACTGAGGTTGCGCGTTATAACTTGTCCTCACAAGGCACTCATACCGCGATGATTATGGCAAAAGTCTATCGTCATAATGACGAATGGAAAATGCACGCTATCGGCGAAACCGCCTCTGGTCGTACTTTTCATGACTTGATGCCAGCTATTGTTCCGCATGCTTAGTAATTAATATCTAACTCTTAGTAAAATAAAGCCTAGCTATTATAGCTAGGCTTTTTTGTCCTTAGTCATAATACAAGTTCAATAATTGTTTTATCTATACCTACTATTACCTCAATAATCCTGCAATAGAAAAAAAACCGTACGACTCGTTGCCTTTAATGTACCACTCGTCATCTATATGAGCATCTCGTATGGTTCACGACATCGAGAGCCCTTTATGTATTACAGTTTTGTTTCTAATAAATGATATATCGCAGTCTCTAAAACGGATTATTTGGAGTGAAACACATGTCAAACGACAAAAATGACAATGTAGAACTAGTAAGCAAGTCAAAGAAAAATTTTGAGCTGCCGCATATTTACGTCATCTTATTTGTATTTAGTGCTATTGCCGCTATTCTTACGCACTTTGTACCTTCTGGTAAATACGACCGTGTTCTTGGTCCAGAAGGTAGAACCACCATTGATGCTACGTCATATCACCTTATAGAACAGACTCCAGTTGGCATCACCGAATTTCTGACTGCTGTGCCTAGAGGTCTTATCGATGCAGGTGAAGTTGTATTCTTCACCTTCATTATCGGTGGCATGTTTATGGTGCTCAGAAGGACGGGGATTATAGAAGTTGTCGTTGATAAGTTAGCTCGTAGATTTGTAAACAACGGCTTACTGTTAATAGCAGTATTGACAACAGCATTTGCCTTTATTGCTACGTTAATTGGTACACCAGAATTGTCACTAGTATACATCCCAGTGATTATGCCCTTAATTATCGCCTTAGGGTATGATTCGGTAACGGCTGCCGCCATTGCGTTATGTGGAACTGGTGCTGGTTTTAGCGCCGGTGTGCTTAATCCAATTAATACAGGGCTTGGACAAAAGCTATCTGGATTACCAGTATTCTCAGGAATGGGGTTACGTTCAATCGTCTTCGTTTTAGCAGTCGCTGCCGTTATTTTCTTTATTATAAGATATGCAAATAAAATTAAGAAAGATCCTTCCAAAAGTTATGTTTACGAAGAAGATAGTGCAAAGAGAATAGAGTTTAATCAAATCGTTGGTGGTACTGCTCTCACTATGACTTATCGTCAAAAGCTAGGTGCATATGCAACGCTTATTCTGTTTGGAGTATTAGTATACGGCGTACTTAAGCAAGGTTGGTTCATGATAGAGATGTCTGGACTATTTGTTATCATGGGCATCGTAGTTGGAATGATTGCTGGTCTTAAACTTACTGAGATATGCGAGGGCTTCAACCAAGGTTTTAAAGATGTTTTGATGGGAGCATTTATCGTTGGCTTAGCTCGTGCAGTCGCAGTAGTTTTAGAAGATGGTAATGTCATGGACACATTAGTCCACGCTCTAGGAACCTTAGTTGGAGACCTGCCTCCTGAGTTGGCAGCAGTTGGTATGTACTTTGTCCAAACCGCAATTAACTTTGTGATCTCATCTGGTAGTGGACAAGCTTTAGTTACAATGCCTATTATGGCGCCACTTGCTGATCTAGTTGGCGTGACCCGACAGACTGCCGTTCTAGCTTATCAGCTTGGAGATGGTTTTACTCATGTTCTTTTTCCAACTAGTGGCTATTTTATGGCAGCTTTAGTTATCGCGGGTGTGCCCTATCAAAAGTGGTTACGCTTTTTCTTACCACTTTTTGGAGTTTGGGCAACGCTTGCAATCGTCACTTTAATAGTAGCCCAGCTAATAGGTTGGTCATAAACAATAATTAAATTCCGTTTGGTGATAAATAGAAGGGGCAAATATTTATTATATTTGCCCCTTCTGTTTATCACCAAACATCATAAGCCAAGCGCTTTTTTAATCGCCTTAACGTACGAGCGACTCACTGAAATTTTGGATCCATCTTTTAAAATAATTAAGTAAGTCCGATTGAACCAAGGCTCTAAGACTGCTATTTGTTTGATATTAACGATGTACCCTCTATGTACTTGAATAAACCTATCGCCAAGTTTATCCATTATTTTGTAAAGTAACTCATCTGTTAAATACTTTTTGTCTAAAGTCTGAATATAAGCTTGTCTATCTTCAGTACCTATATACAAAACATCTTTAGTATTTATAACAATAATTCGATCGTCTTCTTTGACAGTAATAGTAGATTTTTTCTCTTGCTTTGTAGATAGCGCAGATTCAATAGTAGTCTCTACATGATTTGTACCGTTAAGCTTTATTAACTTATCCACCGCTTTTAGCAGCCTGTTTTTATTAATAGGTTTAACGATATAATCTATAGCTTCAAGCTCAAAAGCTGCTAATGCATACTCATCATAAGCGGTCACAAACACAATCATAGGTCGCTTTTTCATATTACTAAATTGCTTTGCAAGCTCAAGCCCATTACCCCCTTCAAGCTCTATATCCAAAAATACAGCATCTGGTTGCTTATCATTGATATCCCATAATGCCTGATGCATATCTTCGGCTTCACCAATAACCTTTAGTTTTCCCGTATCATTTAGTAGGTAGATCAGTTCTTGCCTAGCTAGAACCTCATCCTCAATGACATACACATTCATATAAACATATCCCTAGTCCTTTGCTGGCAATATAATTGAAATATAAGTCCCTTTACCAAAATCACTCTTTATATTAAAGCTTACTTTCTGACTATATAAGGCGGTCAACCGCTCTTTTATATTAAACAATGCTGTGCCACTACCATCTTTAGAGGGCATTACAACGCGCTCACCTAAATCTACTAGACGATCTAAATCAATACCAGTGCCATTATCAGAAACTATAATAGATATTAGAGTTTCTGATATTTTTTTAATTTCAATACGAACCACAGCTTTGGCTTGTATTTTTTTAAACCCACCATGTTTTATTGCATTTTCCACTAAAGGCTGAATAATGAAAGGCGGAATAAGATAATCCATTAAAGTAGGGTCAATATCTATTTGTACTGCAAACTTATCTGGGAAACGGGCTTGCTCGATAGCTAAATAAGCCTCTACATTATCTATTTCTTTATGAACAGGAACCAAAAAATCACCAATACCTGTCAGATTATTACGTAAGTAAGTTGATAGGTGTACCAATAAATCTCGCGCTAACATAGGATCAATTCTACATAAAGCAACTATAGTATTAAGTGCATTGAATAAAAAGTGCGGTTGTAGTTGAGCTTGTAATGATTCAATTTTTGCATTTTTTAATAACTGGTTATGCCGCTCAATTTCACCAAGCTCTAGCTGATTTGAAAATAGCTTTCCTAAGCCTTCAACTAACTCTTTTTCAACAGAAGTGATGTGTGCTGAGCTTTTATAATAAAAGCTTAAGGTACCAATTGCTTTATTATTTACCCAAAACGGCACTACTATAGAAGCCTTATTATTGAACTTATTCAAAAACAACCCTTTTGGCTTTGATTCATTCAATACTGATTTGCCAGTAGCTAGAACCGTCTGACGTAAAATTAAATCTCCTTGGTTATCCCTTTTATGGTTGGTTGACGTTCCAGTGTAAGCCAGCTCGCGAAGACCTCTAGTGATTGCAACCTGTTCTACTGCCGTTAGCTTTTTAATAATTTCCGTACTTTCTTTAGCTGACTTTTCATTTAGGCCTGATCTAAATAGAGAGAAAGTTTGATCTGCAATCGAAAAAGCTTTAACTGTCTGATTGGCTCTCGTTCTATCTTCTTCTACTACTACATTGTAAAAAATCATCGCACAAATCCACACACCTATGCTGTTAACAATAATAATCGGTGGACCTGTAAAACTAATTAACTCAAGGGCGGCAGTATGATTAGTAGTCAATAAGGGAATAGCTAAAATTTGGATAGTTAAGATTATAATACTAGTAAAGAACATGTATTTAGGCTTGATCAAACCTGCCCCGCGCCATTGGTAGCCAAACCATCCTGCAAGGCTACCACCTAAAATGGATATCCAAAAAATAGGACCGCTAATAAAGCCACCCATTAATAGACGGTGTGCCCCTGCAATTATGGCGGCTCCTATACCTACTATAGGACCTGCAAAGAAACCACCAATGATAATACCAATATTCCTTGTATCTGCTACTGCATTGTTTGCTTGGAGTGTAGGGTTCCAAAAATTAGATATAATGTTTTGATTACCTGGCTCTACAACCAATGCTGTATAGTTACCAATGACACCAAATATACCAAATATAACGGTTAAAAATAATAAGTCCACTATACCAACTCGTTGGTAAATCATCTTTCTAAAGATAGCTAGTCTAGTGATTAAGAATGCAATAGTGACAATTATAGTCATTCGCGATAGCATCTGTGACAATATATCCCACATCGAATTCTCTTATCTCCATAATAATATAGTCCTTATAAAGCTAACCAACCTGGTAATCATGGTTAGCTTACTGCTAAAAACCAAAGCTTTACTTACTACCGCGCTTCCAACTAAAGCCCCAATTAAAGGCGTTATCCATCTCTTTATGACCATTGAAATACTGGTTGATTCGTTCGACGTTAATACTACCTTGCTGATTGACTAAACGCGCAATAGCGCACATAGGCGAATTACCTGCCCCTTCCGTTAGTCGGGTCTCGATTGGTGGCTGACCAGGTACATGGATAGTGACCACGCCATCGGTTTGCGCCCAATTTGGCACGCCTTCATAAATAAAGGCAAAGATAAAGATCTCTTGGATTTGCGACCACTGCTGACCATTGATATCAAGCCATTCGCCATCACTTACCTGCCCCGTTCTATCATCAGCGCGAAGCAGTACAAAAGGTGAGGAATTCAAGCTACCGAAGCGATTACCTAAGGCTTGAATTAAGGTTTTCTCACCGTTCTTTAGATGGACCATCGCACCTACATCAAGATCAATACCACCTGAACCGCGTTGTTTAAATAAGTCACCAAGCAAGCCTTTCTTAGGTGCTGCCTTATCGACATTTGGACGCTGATTCCAGTTTAGATTGACAGATATTTTGCCAAAATCGTCGCGCTTGGTTAGATTAATAGTGGATTGATTTTTGGTTAGAGTAATCTTACTTAGATTAATTGAAGGGCTAGCAGGAATCGGTGGCGGACTGTTTCGATTAGCAGTATTTTGATTAGCATTGCCAGCCTTTTGGGTATTGATTGGTTTTTGCGTATTGATAGCTTGTGATTGGTTTTGTGCCTGATTTTGTGATGGGGCTTGAGCAGGCGCTTCGTCGCTAATTTCAACACCAAAGTGCTCAGACAGTGGCTTAAGACCACCTTCAAAGCCTTGGGCAATAAATCTAAACTTCCAGCTACCTTGCCTACGATAGCATTCTGCCATGATGATGGCTTTTTCAGTACGTCCTGCGCTACTAAGCTGGCAGGTGATAAGAACTTGGCTACCTTGCATCACTTGAATATCAACATCACCAAGCTGCGCTAAGGTCTGATTACTAGAGAACGCCAAAGCAATTTTTTCAATCTCCCCTGCTTGCGCTGGTAGATTGATATCGAAAAACCCATCGCTATCGTGACCACGAAAGCTAACGCTACCATCATCACTACGAGTCTGACCATAAAAAATCATGTCACCGTCACCGCGCACTTTTCCACTACTAGTCAAGCGATAAGCAGCGCAGTCGATAGCATTTTGACTCATAATACGGATGCTAATATTATCATCAGGCAATGGCGCATTAGCACCAGCTATAAGGGTTTGGCTCATTTTCAATTCCTTTTATTATTTATAGGTTATCTCAGATATAGCGGTATAGTAGCATGGATATTGGTCTGTTTTTATGACGACTCTTCAACTAGAGCTATTATCATTAACTTCGGAATTGAGAGTCTAAATAGAGTTGCTTTCTATTATCAAAACGCTATAAACATTTATAAGTTAGCGCATTTGTATATAATGACGATGAATTATATTTTAAGGCTTTGAGAATATTGTGGAGAAGGTAATGAATAACGACGTGAGCAATAATGAACTAGTGAAAGCTGTTTGGCTTGCTGAGGGTCAATCAAGCCAGCGTGATATGTTAGAGAGCCTGCAACTGCTAAAAGCTCACTCCACTACGCCCTTTACTATCATTGGCTCCCATCGCCACCAGCGACCTGAAATATTTGAATTTGCCGATATAATATATCTCGAACCTTATAAATCGGCTTTGGTTAATGAAGCATCAACTGATGAAGAGCTTATGGAACAGACCCTTCCTGAGCGTTGGCAGTTCGTACTAGAACAGGCTGAACAAAACGACGTCAAAGTACTGCTCACTGGGCGTAATGGCATAGATTATGAAGCACATAGAGCGGCCTTTACCGAGGCAGGTATTCGGCTATTAACCGGCGCCACTAGCGTAGCTGCTCTTGAGACTATCGATGATAAATTCGCCTTTATGCAGCAGTGTCAGGCTCATGATATTCCAGTTGCTGCCGCTTGGCGTTTCGATACTATCGATGAGCTAGAAGCGCTATTGGCTAAGCATAGTCATGAGCCCCTTTGCGTAAAGCCAGTGACTGGCATATTTGCGCAAGGGTTTTGGCGACTTGATGCAGATAAGGAAATAGAAGATCAATACGATAGCTTTGAGCACCTATATTTTACCGAAGATAAAAAAATTAATACTGCGCAATTTATCAATGCTTACCGCAATAGCCAAATGATCAAAGATCAGCCTATTCCTATGCTATTGATGCCTTATTTATCAGGAAAAGAGTATTCTATCGATGTGGTTTGCGAATATGGCGAAGTATTAGCAGCAGTGACCCGTTATAAAACAGGCAAGATCCAACATATCGGCTATGAAGAATCTGTGATGGCAGTAGTTATTGATTTAATCAAAGCCTTTAACTGCGATGGTATTATCAGTGTGCAGACCAAAGAGGATGACGAAGGGCAACATCGGGTATTAGAGATTAATAGTCGCCCTTCTGGCGGTATCGGCTATACCACTCATAGTGGTGTCGATCTAACGCAAGTAGCTTTTGGCTATTGGTTAGGTTTGACAGAAAAACCGAAACTGGCGGATATTACCAAGCAAATTACACCTTGTCAGGTTCGCTCTATTATGACTAGTGTAAAGGTTAAGACTGATGATTTAGAGCAAGTTTGAAAAACCATTTAAATAGCTTGGATATAAATTAGTTTTACGTTCATCATTACTATTAATTTGACGCTTTCTTTTAACTCAAATCAGGAAAGCGTCTAACCATATATACCATTACTATTAAAGCAATCGCTGCTATCACCGCCCCAACGAAACCTACACTCGATAGTGCTATGTGAGTCACGGCATAGCCACCGAGCAGAGCACCCATACCTATTCCCAAATTGATAACACCTGAGAACATGGCCATCACCATATCTTGTGCATTGACATCGATTTCAATGACTTTGGATTGAATAGTTAGCATCAGCAATATCATCGCTGTGCCCCAAACCACTGTTACTATACTTAGCAGCCATATCGAGCTAACCGCCCATAGCATCAGCATCATAGCTATTAGTATTAATACCGTTGAGACCAGCATCAGCCTTGTGGTTGACCTCTCATTCCAGCGACTGAAGATATAACTACCGATCAGTCCAGCCGCGCCGAATAATAGCAGTATAAAAGTGACTTGATTCTCACTAATAGTGCCGATCTTATTCATAAAAGGTTCGATATAAGAATAAGCTGCGTAGTCAGCCGTGAATACCACAAAACAGAATAGATAAAGGCAGATCAGTAGCGGATTCCTAAGTAGTTCTGGCAGTTTGCTAAAAGAGCCATCGAACATGCTAGGTAAGTCGGGCAACAGTTTCATTTGTAGAAGAAAAATAATAAAAGCAATCCCTCCAATACCAGCGAAAGTCATCCGCCAACCAAACCACTGTCCTACAATGCGTCCTATTGGCACCCCAAGTACTAGCGCTAATGAGGTACCCGTCGCCAATATACTGAGTGCCAAAGCTTTTTTGCCTTCAGGCGCTACACGCAGAGCTATCGCCGCGGTAATCGCCCAAAATATCGCATGAGAAAGAGCGATACCGACGCGACTGATCAACAGCACTTGAAAGCTCCAAGCAAATACGGATAGCACATGACTAGCGATAAACACTGCAAACAAAGCTAGTAGTAAGCGCTTACGCTCAAGGCGACTAGTTAGCAACATTAATGGCAATGACATAGCGGCAACCACCCAAGCGTAAAGGGTCAACATCCAGCCAGTTTCGGCGCTAGTAATGGAAAAGTCTCGTGCAATGTCACTCAAAAGGGCCACAGGAACAAACTCTGTGGTATTGACCACAAAAGCACTGATACCCATTAAAATCACTTGGAAATACTTGCTTTTACGGGAAGCTGAGTCGTTCTCGAGGGCTTGTTCCATAGAATCTACTATATACAGAGGAGTCGCGTATCAAAACTGACTCAAAAATAAGGAGTGATGACTTAAGAAAGTGCAATCGATAAGTCTGATAGTAGCGTAGCAAGATATCAAGCAATTATTAGTAATTAAGAGAGTTTTTATAGTAAAAATAACGACTACTAAAGCTCAACATTAAAAGCCAAAATACTTATAACAAAATATTAGAAATAAAGCGCTCAAAACAGCTAAGCAATAATACATGCTAACGATAATTCGTATATGATTATTGCAAAAGATTATCTAATATATTTTTATCTTGAGGTAGGCGATGACGGCACAAACGACTTTGGTATTGGGAGCGAACACCGTTATCGCGCAGGCGCAGTGCACTGTCTCCTTTGCAACGACTAGCACCCTTAAGTTTGGTCAACAGCTTGGTCTGCTTTGGCTACCTCTTAATGAGCAGCGTAAAGTCGCTACTAGTCCTGCCTACCTACATGAGCCCAAAGACTGGGCAAAATTAGACGATGCTAATCATCCAAGCGAATGGCAGCTAGACTTAGAGTCGCTATTTACTACAGAAAATGTTAGCTATTTGCAGCTTATCGCATATAGCTACTATGAGCCGAGCCTGAACTTGCCAGCCATTGAGCTTAATGGTATAAATCTGACTCTAAATAATGGCGCTATTCATTATAGTTTTCAAGCAACTGAGCGCCATGTCAAAGCGGCAATTATCCTCGAGATATATCAGCGTAATGGTCAGTATAAATGCCGCGCTTTGGGAGAAAGCTCCACTCAAGGTTTAGCCAGTTTAGAGCAGCGCGTACAAGTTAGTCTCGATACCCGCCCGCCCAATACTCATGCGATTATCCAAGATGCTCAGCGCGAGAAAAATCAAGGTTACCCTAATAGCAATGCGCGTCCACCAAGACAAGTTCAGTCAGGTGAGACTTGGACAGGCACCGCCTTCGCTATCGATCCCTATCATTTATTGACTTGCTATCATGTGATAGAATCCGCGGCTTTGATTGGCATACGTCAGCAAGGTCAGCCCGATCGTGAAGCACAAGTGGTGCTTAGCGATATCGGTAGCGATTCAGCAATTATTAGAGTCAGTGAGCCGCTGCCTAGCTATATAACATTAGCGCAGCGCTGCTATGATATCTTAGGAGAGACCGTGACGACACTAGGTTTTCCGCTATCTGGTTTCAGTAGCCAACTGCAAGTAACGCAAGGTTGTATCTCAAGCTTAACAGGATTCGGTGACGATATTCGCTACTTGCAATTTACCGCTCCTATTCAACCTGGCTCTAGCGGTAGCCCACTGATATTGCCAACCGGTGAAGTCATCGGTATGGTGACTGCCAGCCTAGTTCATGAGCATGCGCAAAATATGAACTATGCAGTGAAATTTCAGTTATTATCAGCGCTGCTAACTAGTGCTGGAATCAGTCTAGATAGCAGCGCTGATAATTTGGCGGAATCAGCACCAAAAAAAGCCACGCTTGCTGTCTTAAGCAGATCAACAACTCCAGCCCAAAACTCAACGCTACCTTTACTAACAACGCCGCAATTGAGTAAGCAAAGTCGCGGCGCTCTATGGCTCGTTGGTTGTGAGGGCTAGTTTAAGGTTATATTCAATTATTGTATAAAAATTTACTTAGAAAGCTGCCTTTAGAAAAGCTACGTTAAGGAACATCAATGCCAAACCAGCCCCAAAGTACTACCATTACTCTACCTCGCGGTACCCTTGCTCTCACCTATCAGACTAATGCTAATAGCAATGCTAATAAACAAGCTAATAATAACGAAAGCTACCAACTCGAAGAGCTACTGGGTTTCGCTCAGCGTATCAATCCAAAACGAGCTTTCTTATTCGTCTCAAAAGTCTTAGGTCGTCATATTCCCGTCGCGCCAATGACTATGCGCCGCGCTTTTACTGATTTGGCCAGCTTAGTTCCTGATAACTTACCGGAGCCTATCTTAGTCATCGGTATGGCAGAAACAGCGGTTGGACTATCGGCTGGTGTACATCAAGCACTACAGACGCGCTATCCAAATGCCTTCCTGCTTAATTCTACTCGTCATGCTCAGCATAGCGAAAACAACGATGAAGCTTTATTTGCTACTTTTAATGAAGATCATAGTCATGCCAGCCAACATTTAATTTATAAAAGTAAAGACAAGAGCGTGCAAAAACAACTCCTTGCTAGCAAAACCCTAATCATGGTCGATGATGAAGCTTCAACCGGTAATACTTGCGTCAATGTCGTGACGGCCTTACGCGAAGCAGGACTTAAGCAATTAGAGCAAGTACATCTAACCACTTTGGTTGATTGGTCTCTAAATCAGCATCAGGGTGAAGCTGACGCTAATGATAAAATAAACGATACCATAGCAAGTCGCTTACCGAATATAGAATTCCAACGTCATCATTTACTTTCTGGCGCTTGGCAATGGACGGATGCGCCCAACCCTGAACCTATCACTATGCCGTCAGTGGATACTACCGAGGCTGGTAGTCAAGCTCTTGGTAGTACCGGTAATTGGGGACGCTTTCCGACGCTAGATAGCACTAATGGCTTTGCTAATTATTTAGCAAGTTTTCAACAAGCCTTCGCAATCCTTAATGGGCAACCAGCCTTTGACAAAAATCAATTACCGAAGCGAATTTTGGTATTGGGCAGTAATGAGTTTGTTTGGTTGCCGTTTTTATTAGCGGAATGGTTAGAGTCGGAAACGAAAGCAAACGCTGCTACTACAACTTCAATCGTTAAATTTAGCGCGCTAACCCGCTCACCGATTGCCCTTGGTGGCGCTATTAATACGATGCTCAGCTTTAGTGATAACTACGGGCTTGGCATGACTAACTTTGTTTATAATGTTGAGCCTAACGATTGGGACTTGATTGTCTTGTGTGTAGAGACCGCTGCTGATAGCGTTGATCAGCTGTGGCAAGATTTGGATAATGTGTTGGTAGTAGGTGTTAATAGTTAAACGTTTAATTTGTCGTAGGGTGAGGTTAGCGCAGCGTAACCCGCCATCTAAGCGTTATAAATTTACTAAGCGGTGGGTTACGTTTTATCTTCATTCTTTATAGGAATTTAATAAAACTAACCGCACCCTACAAAAGCTTTTAATTGTGGACCACATATGACCACCCCATTCTTTCAAATAAATTCTGATATCATAAAACCCTACGCGCTAATGGATCTAGACGATACGCTATTCCAAACGCAACGCAAAATAGACGCTTGGAATTTGCCTACTGCTGAAGCAAATAACTTAGTGTGCGCGAGTGTCAATAAACAGGGCGAGCCACTTAGCTTTATGACCCAGCGCCAAGCTAACTTTTTTAATTGGTTACTAGCTAGCACTGAATTAATAGTGGTTACTGCACGTGACCGTGATGAGATTAAAAGAGTTAAATTGCCTTTTGCGAGCTGGCAAGTTTTAACCCATGGCGCGATAATCCTTAATCAAGACGGCGAACTATTACAAGCTTGGCAACAGCACATGCATAGCGAATTAGCACCATTGCAGGATAAACTTAATCAGCTTAGTCAGTTATTTGCCAAGCACAGCAGCAACGCTAATAGCCACCTTAAATTTACTCCGCATACCGATCATTTTGATAACGGTTTAGATGATGAAAAACTAACTATTTATCTAGCGATTAAACATGCGCAAAAAGATCATCAAGCCTTAATAGAGCTTGCAGCACAACTCCCCAAACTAATACGTGATTTTGATAAGCATTTTTATGTGCACGTAAATGCTAATAATTTAGCGATTTTGCCTCACGTAGTCCATAAGCGTCACGCGGTACAGTTTTTATTAGCGCAACATTTAGATAACGCACGTCCGAGCTTTGGCTTTGGTGATAGCTTAGCCGATCTGCCGTTTTTACAATTGTTAGACTGGTATGGTATGCCCAATCATGGTCAGCTGCACGAAAAATTGCACAGACAGCTTGCTGCTAAATAATTTATAGAGATATTATGAGCAATACGAAAACTCAAGATTTAAACAAATTTGGCTCAGGCAGCTATTTGGCTAGCGACGTTACTGTGCTATTAGATATCGTCGATAAAGACGCGGTGGCTGATGTACCAGTCAGTGAAAAGGAAGCGCTAATTCAAAGTGGTCAGCGCCATTATTCCGACATGCTAACGTTAGAGCAAGCACCAACGTCTATGCATGAGCAGCTTTACCTGCAAGCTCTAACACAAGGCAAACGGCGCACAGCTACTGATATTGCCAATTTGGCGTATACGTTACAGCATACTTTTAAGCAAACGGTTACTAGTGAAAATCCATTAATATTAGTCAGCTTAGTACGCGCAGGACTGCCTATTGGGGTGTTATTACAAAGAGCCCTAAAAGATAGTGACAGCGATTATTCCTTACCAAGTAAACACTACGGCATCAGCATTATTCGCGATCGTGGTCTTGACCCAGTCGCTTTGCAATTAATCTTAGACAGACATCCCGATAGTCCTATCATCTTCGTTGATGGTTGGACCGGCAAAGGTGCTATTTATCAGGAGTTAGCGCGTAGTCTTGAGCCTTTTAGTGAGGATAAGCACCCTAATTTTGCCAATATCTTTCATCAAGGCCGAGAAGTTATACCGCTATTAACCCTTGCAGACCCAGCTGGTGTAGCTTGGCTAGCGGCTAGCATCGATGATTGGCTGATTCCTTCGGGATTATTGAACAGTACGGTGTCTGGGCTAATATCGCGATCGCTTTATACTGAGCCACAATCAGGTCTACATCGCGCTATTTTTTATGATAACTTAGTAGCTATCGATCACAGTTTAGAGTTTATTGAACAAATTGACCAAGTGAGACAGCAGCTCACGTTAACACCTAAGTTGCTGCCAACCTTTGCGCAGCCTCGATACAGTACTCAAAGCATTATTAATGAGCTCGCAGCAGACTATAATATTAGCAATCGTAACCGTATCAAACCTACTATTGCCGAAGCTACTCGAGCGATACTACGCCGCGACCCTGAACGTATTTTATTAGCGAGCGCTGAGCATCCCGATACTGAACTCCTCAGACACTTATGCGTGGATAGAGAGATTGAAATCAGCGTATTAGGTGCTAAAATACTGCCCTATCAAGCGATCACTCTTATCAAGCAGCGTGTCAAATAGCTCGATAATCTACCTCTAGATTAATAAGCAGATTATCAATACCAGCTAATAGCTATCCTTCATTTATCACTACATACGATACTAACTATGCCAGATAAACCCAATAACGAGTCAGATCTTCATAATTATACTGAGTCTTATGCGCATTCCATTACGGAACGTCATGCGCTGCTCAAGCCGCACACCCATCACCCCTATGAATTGGGTGCAAGCCTCTATATGCCAGCTACTCGGCAAGATATTTGGCAAGTGATTAAACGTGTTAAATTATCGACTATCAACAGCATTATTATCTGCCTAGAAGATGCGGTTAGTCATAACGATGTCGAACTAGCATTAGAAAGGTTGCAAGAGCTGCTCAATACTTGGGCGCTGAATATTGATAGTATTAATAACCCCTCAGATGCTGATAATAGTAAGCAAGATCAGCCTACACGGCCGCTAGTTTTCGTGCGCCCACGCAATCCAGTAATGCTACAAAAGCTCGCCCATTATAAGAACATTGAGTTGCTTGATGGTTTTGTCATGCCAAAAGTCGATATGTATAGTCTCTCCAATTGGCGCATGGCTTGTCAAAACTTGAGTCACGAGCAGTTGCTTATGCCTACTCTAGAGACGGCAGCGCTGTTTGATCCGCACCATAACCAAGAGCTTGCTATCGGTTTTAAAGAAGCCTTTAGTCAGCCAGTATTTACACTGCGCATCGGTGGTAATGACTTGTTTGCCGCGCTACGTCTGCGTCGTCCTAAGAACAGTATCATTTATGATACTCCTATCGGTACTTTGGCTTATCAGTTGCTTGGCTGCTTTGTGCCGCACGGCTTTTATCTCTCAGCGCCAGTGTTTGAGTACTTAGATCAGCCGACGCTATTTATGCAAGAACTAACGCGCGACGTAAGCTTAGGGTTAGTCGGAAAAACCGTTATTCATCCTAGCCAAATTGCGTTAGTGCAGCAAGCCTACTGTGTTCCAGCTAGCGTTTTAGATGAAGCGCAAGCGATATTGCATAGCGAGGCCAAAGCGGTATTTAAATATAATAATACGATGTTAGAACCAGCCACTCATCGTGCTTGGGCGACAGAGATTATCAACCGCGCGAAAGTATTCGGTACTATTAATAATGATAGTACCGACTATAAGTCGCGAGTGTAAATTATAAT
The DNA here is from genome assembly GCA_965534785.1 of uncultured Psychrobacter sp. Taxonomy (GTDB): domain Bacteria; phylum Pseudomonadota; class Gammaproteobacteria; order Pseudomonadales; family Moraxellaceae; genus Psychrobacter. The sequence continues at coordinate 3,239 of CBETCF010000005.1, read as the reverse complement.
AGTTATTGAAAAACTTACGCTTAATAAAACAGCAAAGCCGCTATCGAATTGATAACGACTTTTTGCTTGCTGGAAACTACTATTAACTATTACGCTCTAATTTCTAGTGTCTTAACACTCTGAAAGCTGAGCTAGCTATTAATACCAACCCTCAACATTATTATCCAAAAACTGACTCATCACTTTATTGACTTGCTCAGGTTCTTCTACCGTCGCTGTATGACCAGCACCTTTGATGACCGCTAGCTTTGAGCCATCGATAGCAAAGTGCATACGTTCTGACTTTGCATAAGGAGTTGCTGCATCTTCATCACCGACGATGATAAGAGTTGGCGCTTTTATCTCACCGAGCTGCTCATACGCGCCCTTACGCTCGATGACGCCCATCGTCGCTTTAATGGTGCCAGTTTTACGATTACCTTGTAGCATATCGAGCCACTCTTTACGATCGGCCTTGCGCTCTTTGGCTGCTAGAAAAGTACTACCGAACATAATCGGCATGACTTTTTTGCTGACGCGCTTTATTCCCAACCAACGAATGGCTTTTACCAATTTTTGATATTGAGGGACATTTTTTGGATCTTCAGGATCCGCAGAAGTCTCCAGTAATATCAGTGACAATAGACGATCTGGATGATTAATAGCGATACGCTGCGCAACGAAGCCGCCCATAGACAGGCCAACAAAATGGCATTTATTAATATTGAGGGCGTCCAGTAACGCAATGGCATCCTCGGTTAAGGTATCCATATCATAGCCTGTCTTGGTGATTTCCGACTGCCCCTGTCCACGAAAGTCAAAAGCAATGCAGCGATAGCTGTCTTTGAAATGCTCGACCTGCTTGTCATACATTCTACCGCTCCAAAGCAGCCCATGTGCAAACACTATCACCGGTTTTTGGCTATCATTTGGCGCACTGTCTTCGTAGTAAATATCGGCATTATTGATAGTAATAGTTGGCATAACTTTTCCTTGTTTGATGAAGTATTATTATCATTATTCATTTAGCATAATTTACAACTGATGTGTTTAATAGTGATATTTGTGAACAAGCAGTCTTTGAGCTTTATTAATGATGGCTCAGAGGTCTACAGAAGGTGATTTTCGAGCTTGCAGCAAGCTGCTATAGTAGTCAGCATCAATAGTTAGCTTCACCCTAATTAAACAATGACTTTTACAAGGATGACCCTCATGTCGCAAGCTCTAGTGGATTACCAAAGTGACAATCACATCGCCACTATCACGATGAACGATCCAAAAACCTTGAACGCCTTTAGCACAGTACTCAAAGATGCCATGATGGCAGCGCTGACCAAAGCAGATGAAGATGAGCAAGTGCGCGTCATCATTTTGCAAGGTGCTGGCAATAACTTCTCAAGTGGCGGACATATCGGTGAGATGTTAGAGAACGGTATGGAATCTGAGGCGCTAGTCGCTAAGCTTGATTTTATGCTCCGTCAAGTCGCTGAAGTAAGCCTAAAATTGCGTAATATTCATAAGCCCATCATTGCCAAACTAGAAGGCGCGGTGGCTGGCGCGGGTATGAATTTAGCACTGACTTGCGACTTTCGTATCGCAAGCGACAATGCTAAGTTTGTGCAAGCCTTTGTCAATATTGGCCTCATTCCCGATGCCGGTGGTATTTATCTATTGAATCAATTGATTGGTGCGGCAAAGACCACTGAACTCGTCATGCTGGGTGACAAGTTAAAGGCAGAAGATGTCGCTCGCCTAAATTTAGTCAATAAAGTTGTGAGCAAGGAAGAGCTTGATACAGAAGTTATGGCATTAGCGACACGTTTGAGTCAATTACCGGGCAAGGCGCTTGCTTCTATGAAGCACATGCTCAACGTTCATGCCTACTCTGGGCTTAACGAAGCACTTGATATGGAAGTGGAACAGCAAAACATGATGGCTCAGACCGATGACTTTAAAGAAGGTATTACGGCATTTATGGAGAAGCGTAAGCCGGTTTATCAGGGTAAGTAGTTTTTAACTTATTGACGTTGTAATTAATCGCTAGTTTTTAGTTTGTTTATTATCAACAAAAAACCCCGCATCATGACGATACGGGGTTTATTTTTATCTCACTAATTAGCTTTAAAGCAAATATTAAGTCAACTGAGCGACATTAATTTTATCCGCTTCTTCAGTATAAGTATCCATACGGTCGAAGTTCATGTATTGATACACTTCATCACCCATGCTGTTTAGCATACCAGCATACTGCTGATACTCTTCATTGGTAGGCAATTTACCTAATACCGCAGCTACCGCTGCAAGTTCCGCAGAAGCCAGATAGACATCAGCGCCTTGGCCTAAACGGTTCGGGAAGTTACGGGTAGAAGTCGATACCGCAGTTGAGTTCGGTGCGATACGTGCTTGGTTACCCATACATAATGAACAGCCTGGCATCTCAGTACGAGCGCCCGCTTGAGCGTAGATGTTGTAATAGCCTTCTTCCATTAACTGACGCGCATCCATCTTCGTTGGTGGCGCAATCCATAGACGAGTCTTCAAGCTACCAGCTGGTACGTCTTGTAGCAGTTTACCTGCTGCGCGGAAGTGACCGATGTTGGTCATACATGAACCAATGAATACTTCATCAATGGTATCACCAGCCACGTCAGCCAATGTTTTCGCATCGTCTGGATCGTTCGGGCAGCAAAGAATTGGCTCTTTAATCGTGCTCATATCGATGGTCATATCGATAGCGTATTCTGCATCTTCGTCAGCACGCATTAGGCTTGGGTTCGCTAGCCATTCTTGCATTTGCTCGATACGACGGCTAATAGTACGGGCATCACCATAACCTTCAGAGATCATCCACTTAAGTAGTGTGATGTTTGAGTTTAAATACTCAGTCACTGACTCTTCAGATAGAGTAATAGTACAGCCAGCAGCACTACGCTCAGCTGATGCATCAGATAGCTCAAACGCTTGCTCGGCCGTTAGGTTTTCTAGGCCCTCAATCTCAAGGATACGACCGTTAAACTCGTTGATTTTGCCTTTCTTATCAACGGTCAATAGACCTTCTTTGATTGCTTGGTAAGGAATTGCATGGACTAGGTCACGTAAGGTGATACCCGGCTGCATCTCGCCAACGAAGCGAACACGGACAGATTCAGGCATATCCAGTGGCATCACACCAGTCGCTGCTGCGAATGCAACTAGACCAGAACCCGCTGGGAACGAGATACCCATTGGGAAACGAGTATGCGAGTCACCACCAGTACCAA
>CBETCF010000004.1:0-30007 GCA_965534785.1 uncultured Psychrobacter sp. | reverse complement strand
GACTGGAACTAGCTAGCGACAGACTCAGAATCTGAGCGAGGCTCATGGGTCTCAACCACTGTCAGAATAATTCGACTATCCGATGAGCCTTTTTCAGAAGACTTATCATTATCCTTACCAAGCTTGACAGTATCATCGTCTTGCGGCTCTTCTTCAGGCTCTAAGGTTAGATGCACCACTCCACCATTCACTAAATCGCCAAATAAGATCATGCTGGCTAATGGCTTCTTAATCTCGTCCTGAATTAAACGCTGCATTGGACGAGCACCCATCAAACGGTCATAGCCTTTATGAGCTAGATAATCACGTACGTCATCATCAATCTCCAAAGTAACTTGCTTGTCATCAAGCTGTACTTGCAGCTCGACCAAGAACTTATCTACCACGGATGTCACTACTGAAGGATCTAGCGCGTTGAATTGAATAATCGCATCTAGGCGGTTACGGAATTCAGGAGTAAACACACGTTTGAGTGACTCAGTATTATCGCGGCTATGATCTTGCTCGGTAAAGCCCATTGATGAGCGACTGATACTATCAGCACCAACGTTAGTAGTCATGATAATAATGACTTGCTTGAAGATAGCCACGCGGCCGTTATTGTCGGTCAAAGTACCATGATCCATAACCTGTAATAACAAGTTAAAGACATCAGGATGCGCTTTTTCGATCTCATCAAGTAGCAAGACACAATGTGGATGTTGATTGATTTTTTCAGTTAATAGACCACCTTGATCAAAACCCACATAACCTGGGGGCGCACCAATCAGACGAGAGGCGGTATGCGCTTCCATATATTCTGACATATCAAAGCGTACTAGCTCTACACCAAGCAAGTTAGCCAATTGACGCGAAACTTCGGTTTTGCCCACTCCAGTTGGTCCGGCAAACATAAACGAACCGATCGGCTTATCTGGAGCCTTCAAGCCGGCACGTGATAATTTAATAGCATCGGCTAGGTTTTCGATAGCTTCGTTCTGGCCAAAGACTAAGTGCTTCAGATCACGATCTAGATGCTCAAGAATACTCTTGTCATCGGTAGAGACCGACTTAGGCGGAATACGGGCTAATTTTGCTACGATAGCTTCGATATCAGCGACATCGATTTTGATTGGCGCTTTTTTGGCCTTCTCCGAACCCGCATAATCAAAGTCATTAGCTTGCTTACCGGTCTTAGACTTATCATTAGATTTGGCTAAGGCAGCCTGTTTACTCATCTCATTATCAGTCTCATCGCCGACAGCTGTTTCGCCATCGTCATAGTCGGTCTCATCCATTTCTTGCTCAAGATCGGCTATAAAGCTCTCTTCAGCGGCAATGTCATCAGCATCAGGAATAACGCCTAAACGCTTATAAGCGCCTGCTTCATCAATAACGTCAATAGCTTTGTCTGGTAAGAAGCGCTCATGAATATGTTTAGAGGACAACTCTACGGCACTGACTAATGCTTCATCAGTGTACTCAACGTTATGGAATTCTTCGTAGCGAGGCTTGAGGCCACGTAAGATATCGATACTGTCGGATACACTCGGCTCTTTAACATCAATTTTCTGGAAACGACGTGATAAAGCATGGTCTTTTTCGAACACTTGACGATATTCAGTATAAGTGGTCGAACCGACACAACGGAGCTCACCATTAGCCAATGCAGGCTTAATAAGATTTGAGACATCCATATTACTACTCATTGAAGAACCGGCACCTATGATCATGTGAATTTCATCAATAAACAGGATAGCATTTGGCTTTTTCTTCAAAGCATCAAGCAATGACTTCATACGTTTTTCAAAGTCGCCACGATACTTAGTGCCTGCAATCAGCGAACCAATATCTAGACTATAAATGACGCAACCATTAAGTGGTTTTGGCGCTTTATCATTGATAATTAACCAAGCTAACCCTTCAGCAATAGAGGTCTTACCAACGCCTGGCTCACCTACCAATAATGGATTGTTCTTGCGGCGACGGCATAATACTTGTGCGGTACGCTCAATCTCAGGAGCACGGCCAATTAACGGATCAGTTTTACCTTCAGCAGCACGCTGGTTTAGGTTAGTAGCAAATTCTACTAACGGATCTTTGCTAGTTTTTTCAGAAGCACTACGACGATCACCCGTCATACTAGTACGTGACTCAGCTGGCTCGTCTTTATCTTGGCCATGTGAGAGATATTGGGTCAATTCTAAACGACTTATACCCTGCTTTTTCAGCAAGTAAACCGCATAAGTATCATGCTCAGAGAACATAGAAACTAAAATATCTGAGCCTTCAACTAAACGGCCACCACCAATAGATTGCACATGGAATATAGCTCGCTGCAGAATACGGTCAAAGCTTTGAGTAGGCTGCGGAGACTGCTCCAAATCCACATCTACCGTTGGCGTATGCTTGTTAATATAAGCCTCAAGCTCAGTACGCAAACTTGAGACATTAGCATTACAAGCAGTCAGCGTATTGGCCGCGTGAGTATTCTCAAGCAGCGCTAGCAGTAAGTGCTCAACAGTGAGATACTCATGCGATTTTTGGCGCGCAAGCGTCATTGCTAAACGTAAAGAAACTTCAAGATGACGACTTAACATAACGAATTCCTACGGTTGTATAACTCTTTATAATTTAATAACTTAACTGATAAATTAGGGCGATATCATAATTGTTCAAGATCAAATGATAGGGTTTTGAATAGATAACAACTATTATTTGTAGTTTATCAAAATTTTCATTAGCGTCTATTCATATCAACATGATAGCAGTAGATAGTCAATCTTTTAACGGCTACTAAAATGTATCAAGGCATATTAGATAGGGGACAAACAAGCTACCATCAGCCGTTTAAACGGTGATTAATATTAATAAAATTAAAGTTGATGAATAATAATGAAAAAAAGCTTTGGCAGCTATGAGCTGAATGAGATAAGTACAATAATGAATGTGGGTTTACTAATAGGACTAATTCTATGAGTCTAGCCCTTATAAACTATATAGGGCTTTTACTCTTAGAAATCAAGTGATATATCAAGGAGATAATACCAAACAGACCTTAGAATGAATCTTTAAAAAACAAAGGGAAATGGTTGATAAGGATGAGAAATGATTGAGAGAGGGTTTAAACTTGGTTATTTATTACTCGCCTTGATGCGGTTCGATCTGAGTTAGTAGCGGATAGCCTTCGCGGTGCGCTAAGCTATTGACTTTTTTGGCTTTAGTTTCAGCTATATCTTTGGGATAAATACCGGCAATACCTTTGCTAGTATTATGAATAGTTAGCATGATTTGTACCGCAGAATCGACATTGTGCTTAAACTCAGATTGCAGTATATAAACTACAAACTCCATAGGCGTATAGTTATCATTGTACATCACAACCGCATACATAGGCGGTTTGGCGACTTCAGGCTCAGCAACTAAAACGTCTGCTTGTGGCGCAGTTTCGCTATCAGGATCGTCTTCTTGCGCGCGGATACCGGCTGGCATACTGGGTAAATGCCAGTCCAAAACTGTGGGTTCAATGCTGTTAAGGCTTAATAAATGCTGCTTTGTCATAGTATTAACAATTCAAATAAATAAGTGAAGATAAGCTACCAATAAAGCTTTATAAATAACTACACTGGTCGCTATATCAAATAATTGATGAAATTAGTATGAAGCTAGATAGAATTTAAGGCTCTATAGGAGACTGATCGACTTCTGGCAAGTCTACCAAGGAGATGGGCATATTATCTACTCTCGCGCCTAACTCCCAATCATACAACTGCTCAACCTTCTGACCGTCCGCCTCTAAGGTTAGTTTCGCCTGTAAAGGTTTAAAATTACTAGGCATCACAAAGCGACCACGAATACGAACGATACCCTCAATCAAATAGCGCTCAGGATCCAGCGGTACTTCTACGAAATCGTCATCATTAAGCAAAGTTAAAGTGACGTTCAAATACTTAGCCTTACTATCTTTACTGAGCATAGCCACATCAAAACCATACTCAAAGGCATTCTCTGGTAGTGGCTCAATCTTGGCGGCCATTATTTGCAACGGCAAACCACCATTTTCACTCAGTGCTTCAGCGTATAGCTCATTAAGTTGATTAACTTGTCTATTTTCGATACTCAGCTCTTTTTGGTTCTGACGTAATTCGTCTAAATTATTCAGACTTATGGTCAGCTCTTGTTTGGCTATCGCCACTTGATTACTCAGGACTTTATGACTAGTGCGCAGCTCCTCAAGCTCTTGCACTGTCATCTGCCCACTATCTACCGCTTTTTTATTTTCTGCCTCTAGAGCATGATAACCGCGTTGGTAACCCAAGTTATGACCAAAAATAAGCCCAACTACCACTGTAAGCATTATCACTGCTGCAAATAGTGCTAATATCCATGAAGCCGCGCCCGTTTGACTACTGCTAAAGCTAGTACTATAGACTTTAAGGTTATTACTATTAGAGTGGTAGTTATGGAGCTCAGTTTTCTCAAAGCTATGAGAATGATTGCTGTCATTATTGTCTATGATGTTCTCACATAGTGGTGGCTTAAAAGATAATAGAGTAGCTTGACACGGCAAATGTGCTGGCTGCAAGCGCAAGTGAGGGGCAGTCTTTACACGCATTTGGACAGTATCTCTGAAGAAGAAAGGCGATTTATTATAACGGAATTTATTAGCAATACCTAGCATCGCACCGTAAGCGCAATGAATCAACAGTCAATAGTCCTTATAAGACAACCCTGAATATTGATTCCAGTTATTCAGTAATTCAACCATAAGCTAAGAGAATAATCTACAGGCAATGGCTAAGGGACGATGGGTGCGGCATTTAAACCTTGCTTTTCATCAAAGCCAAACATCACATTCATGTTCTGCACAGCCTGTCCTGCTGCGCCTTTAACTAAGTTATCTTGCACTACCAACACGGTTAGCTCATGACGCTCATTATCTTGATGAATAGCGATACGCAAACGATTACTAGCGCGAACGCTACGAGTATCAGGATAGATACCTGTCGGTAATACGTCGATGAAAGCCTCGCCTGCGTAGCTAGTCTCAAACTCATGCTGCCAGTCGATAGCCGTACCGGCATCGGTCAGCTCTAGATGAATAGAGCTTAACATGCCGCGTATCATCGGCACTAAGTGCGGTAAAAAACGTATACGCTGCGGGAATTGGCTATTTAGTAGCTGCTCAACCCCTTGCTCAATCTCAGGTAAATGACGATGGCCCGTCACTGCATAAGCCTTGAAATTGTCGGTAGTTTCTGCATAATTAAGCGCTAGACTAGCTTGCCGTCCGGCACCTGATACCCCAGATTTTGCATCAATAACAATACGAGAGTCGATCAAACGCTCGTTTTGCTTATTCTGCAAAGTGATAATCGGTTTTAGACCTAGAATAGCAGTCGTTGGATAACAGCCTGGGTTACCCACTACCATTGCACTGGCTAACTTATCACGGTTAATCTCTGGTAAACCATAAACCGCGCTCTTGAGTAATTCAGGGCAAGCGTGCGCTTGTTGATACCACTTCTCAAACTCTACTAAAGATTGCAGACGAAAATCAGAGGCTAAATCGACCACTTTAACACCAGCCTCAGTCAAGGCTTCGGCCTGCTGCATAGCGACTCCATGCGGTGTAGCAAAGAATACTACGTCACACTTTTGCAAAGCCGCTAGTGTATCTTGCCCTAAGTCACTGAAAACAATATCAGAGATACCGCGAAGACTTGGAAAGATTTCATCAGCGCGAGTGCCTGCTTCACTACGGGAGGTCAATAGATCAATAGACACTTCAGGATGGGCTGATAATAAACGAATAAGCTCAATACCCGTATATCCTGTACCACCAACAATCGCTGCTGAAATCATAATTCTTCCTTGTTAATTACTTTTATTAGGCTAAAAACCGCCGTCTAAATCTTAAGTCTTAAATTTTATAGTCATGTACCGCATCGATAAAGACTTTGGCATTGTCCGGGTTGACCCACTGAGTGATACCATGACCTAAGTTAGCTATATAACCAGTCTTATCACCACTGGCATACGCCTCATCTAGCATCAGCTTGACCTCGCTACGGATAGTTTCTGGCGAACCATATAAGGTCGATGGATCCAAGTTACCTTGAATCGCTTTGCTACCTTGTAAGGTTTTATGACGTTTGGTCAGATCACGCTGACTTTCAGTCAAGACTTGACGGGCACGGTCAAGCGGCATAGTCCAATCTAGACCTAACGCGTCAGCTTCACTATCGGCTTGTACATCAAGCCACAGACCACCACCTTTGGTAAATAGCACTACTGGTATTTCAGGATGACGCTTCTTTAGCTCAGCAACGATACGTTTGTTATAAGCATGCGAAAATTCGATAAATTGGCGATGAGCTAATGCCCCGCCCCAACTATCAAATATCTGCAGGATCTGTGCGCCAGCTAGCACTTGCGCATCTAAGTAATCAATAACCGCAACCGCTATCTTATCTAACAATTGATGTAAGAACTGAGGATTGCTATATAGAAAGCCTTTAGTGTAACGATAGTCTTTTGAGCTGCCCCCTTCAATCATATAAGTTGCTAGTGTCCAAGGACTACCCGAAAAACCGAATAAAGGGACTTGTCCGTTTAGCGCTTTACGAATACTGGTAACTGCACGCATGACATAGTCGAGCGAATCGTTGACATCCAAAACGGGAAGGCGATCAAGATCGGCTTGATTACGGATAGGATGCTTAAATTTTGGGCCTTCACCGGTTTCAAAATATAGTCCTAAACCCATAGCATCAGGAATAGTCAGAATATCACTGAATAAAATCGCCGCATCTAGATCCATACGACGCAGTGGTTGTAGCGTCACTTCGGTGGCACGATCCGTATCTTTACACAGACTCATAAAGTCGCCCGCTTCCGCCCGAGTCGCCTTGTATTCTGGTAGATAACGTCCGGCTTGGCGCATCATCCACACTGGAGTCATATCTATTGGCTCAAAACGCATCGCTCGCAATAATCTATCATTTTTTAACGGCGCAAAATCATGACCATGCGCAGCGTTAGCTTTTGATGAAGTGCTAATATCTGAAACACTCATTGAAGATCTCCAAAATCAAAAATTATTATCACTATCGTTAAGTAAAGTTTATTCAATAAAGCTTATAAAATAAAAAATAAAAAACTGTCTTTAAAAAATATTAGATAAAAGCAACTACTCTAAAATTGAGCTTTGTCATGAAAAGACAAAAATTAAGAGGTCAAAGCTAAATTATCGCGGTGCACCATAACTATACGTTCTTCATTACTACCAAGGATTTTATCAAAATCCCCTGTACGCTCACGAGCTACGCGTCTTGCTTCATGTGAAGAGAAGTTCACTTGGCCGACAGCCAAACGCTCTCCGGTATCTTGATGAATAATCTCAACCACATCGCCTTCATCAAAACCACCGCGCACTTCTACTACACCAACCGGTAGCAAACTACGGTTATTTTCAGTTAAAGCCTTTGCCGCACCGGCATCAACTATTAAGCTTCCTGACATACGCAGATGCGCCGCTAACCATTGCTTACGGGCGATGATTTTGTCTGCTTCATTGGTCGTTAATAGTGTTCCTATCGCCTCACCAGAAACCACCCGCGTAATGACGTCATCGATAGCGCCACTAACGATAACCGTCGGACAGCCACCCATTGCCGCTAAGCGACCAGCGCGGATTTTGGTCAACATACCACCGCGGCCTAATTTACCACCGTCGCCGGCAATATCAAACAAATAGTCGGCCATAGCGCGCTCTTGACGAATCATTTTGGCATTGGGATTATCACGAGGATTATCGGTGAATACCCCATCTTGGTCAGTCAAGATAATATACAAGTCAGCGTTTACCATAGCCGCGGACATTGCCCCTAAAGTGTCGTTATCACCGAATTTAATCTCATCAATAGTAATAGTATCGTTCTCATTGATAACCGGTAACACTCGCCACTCTAACAGCTGACCTAAAGCGCCACCAGTATTAAGATAGCGGCTACGATTAGACAAGTCATCATGAGTTAGTAATAGCTGAGCACTTTGGACACCATGCTGAATAAGGGCCGACCACCAAGTCTCGATTAAGCCCATTTGCCCAATAGAAGCACAAGCTTGTAGCGCGGTAAGCTTCTTAGGACGCTCTTCTAGATTCATTCGCACTACGCCCTCAGCTACCGCTCCTGATGACACTAGCAACACTTCCATACCTTGATTATGAAGCTTGGCAATTTGTTTTGCCCAACCATAAATAGCAGTTCGATCAAGCCCGCGACCATTATTAGTCAATAACGATGAGCCAATCTTGACAATAACGCGTTGAATATCAAAGTTGCGGGATTGCTTAATAAACCTTGCTTCTTCTGTCGTTTGTTCCATGTCAACTGCCATAAAAAACTCCTGTTTATTTATTTCTAGTATGAGTTAGGGTTAGTGCGGGTTACTGGTAGCGCAAATTACTATTAGGGTTAATGATTGCGAGTAGCCATTATAACCTTAGGGGACATAAACGACTTCTACGCCATCGTCGTCATCACCATAATCGTCATCGGCATCAAAGTCAGTTAGATTATCATCAATAATGTCTGTGCCTTCACGCTGCGCTTTACGAGCCGCACGATAAGCTTCACGTTGCGCTTCGGTATTACGACGCACTTCGGCCTCTAAACGCTCGAAACGCTCTTTTTGCGCTTCAGCGAAAATAGGGTCTTCAAGCTCACGTTCACGCTCACGCTCAATCTCATTCATCAAGTGATATTTGACTGCATCCACCCCTTCACCAGTAAGCGTTGAAGTGCGAAAGACAATACCCGTCCAGCCAAGTTCAGCGACAATGTGAGTACATAGCTCATTGAGCTCAGTGGCATCGACCACTTGATCGATTTTATTCAATACCAAAATCTGCGGTAAGTTAGCCAGTTCTGGTGAAAAACGTTCAAGCTCATTCAAGATGATATTGCCATTTTTAACCGGATCGCTACCATCTAACGGTTGTACATCCAAGATATGTAATAGTCGACGAGTACGAGCCACATGCTTTAAGAACCGAATACCAAGACCAGCACCTTCTGATGCACCTTCAATCAACCCTGGAATATCGGCCATTACAAAGGAGCGATGCTTACCGATATCGACTACGCCCAAATTGGGCACTAAAGTCGTAAAAGGATAATCGGCTACTTTAGGCGTAGCAGCAGAGACCTGACGAATAAAAGTCGATTTACCCGCATTAGGCAATCCTACTAAGCCCACATCAGCGACTACTTTTAGCTCAAACTTCAATACTTTTAGCTCGCCCTCAAATCCTGAGGTGGCTTTACGCGGTGCTTGATTGGTCGAACTCTTGAAATGAGTATTACCTAAACCGCCATCACCGCCTTTGGCAATCAATAAGGTCTGACCTATTTCGATCAAATCACCTAGCACTTCATCGGTTTCGGTATCGATGATCGTCGTACCTACAGGCACCGGTAAAAAGAGATCTTCAGAGCCTTTGCCTGAACAGTTTCTACTGTGACCATTCTCAGCGCGCATGGCGTCGTGACGACGAGTGTAGCGATAATCCACTAAGGTATTGGTGTTATCCTCTGCAATGACATAAATATCTCCACCTTTACCACCATCACCACCATCAGGACCACCACGTGGGACGTATTTTTCTCGGCGAAAACTGGCGATTCCGTTACCACCGTCACCTGCTTTTACCGTTACGACGGCTTCATCAATAAATCGCATGCTACGTTCCTTTAATTACAATTTGAGTACTACTAAATAATTGGAGATGTCGAAAATATAGTTATCGCTAAATAAAGAATATAGTTGTCGCTAAATAATAGCCAGTAAACACTAATAGCAACAACACCCGATAACCAATGCGACTATCGGGTGCCGTGTAGGCGACTCTATATAGCTTGCTCTAAAGACTATTTTAAATGCTATATTTTGCCGACTTGAGCTACGCGCCCGACATCTTGCCAACTTTACGCTGAAAGTTACGCTGGAATTTGCGTGTAGCTGATACCTGCCATCTGCGTAGCGATACGCAATACCTGGGTACTATAACCCACTTCATTATCATACCAAATATAGACGGTAGCGTGATTATCAGTGACGATAGTCGCTTGTGCATCAACAATACCTACATGCTTAGTACCAACAAAATCGGTAGATACCGCTTCGGTAGAATCAGTATAGGCAATTTGTGATTGCCAAGTACTACTATTAGCCATGTTACGCATAAAGGTATTTAGCGCATCGCTACTAGCTGGAGCGGTTTTTAGATTCAAGTTCAATATAGCTAAGCTGACGTTTGGTGTTGGCACTCGAATCGCATTACCGGTTAATTTTCCGCTCAATTCTGGAAGAGCCTTACCTACGGCTTTAGCCGCGCCAGTACTAGTAATAACCATATTCAATACCGCACTACGACCGCGGCGATCAGCTTTATGGTAGTTATCAATCAAGTTTTGATCGTTAGTGAAAGAGTGAATCGTTTCTACGTGACCATTCTCAATACCATATTCATCATTTAATACTTTTAGCGTTGGAGTAATAGCGTTAGTGGTACAGCTAGCGGCACTGACGATTTTATCATCGCCGATAGTATCACTGTTTACCGCATAAACGACGTTTTTGATATCGCCACCAGCAGGTGCGGTTAATAATACCTTTTGTACGCCTTTAGATTGCAGATGCTTACCTAGACCCTCTTCGTCTTTCCAAATACCGGTATTATCGATAATTAACGCATTGTCGATGCCATAAGCGGTGTAGTCAATCTCGCTTGGATCTTTGGCATAAATTACTTGCACAAAACGACCATTGATAACAATACCGTTATTGGCTTCATCAACGCTGACACTACCACTGAAAGTCCCATGGATAGAATCACGCTCAAGCAGTGAGGCGCGCTTTGCCAAATCACCAGCAGGTGCTGGACGTACTACTATGGCCTTTAGCTGTAGACCTTTAGCGCTTGAAGCTTGTGCTAATAACAAACGAGTTAGCACACGACCAATACGACCGAAACCATAAAGCACCACATCGGTAGCTTCATTGCCCTTCGTATTGGCAGTGCCACTGTTATCAATTGCTTGTAGAAGTTGCTCGACATTACTATCATTAGTAATAAGTTGACCGGCATCAACGCTTGCTGAAGTGACTTCACTATTCGCTAGCGTTTTTGCGATAGCTAAAGTATCGGCAATAGCAATAGGCTGATCACCATGATTGCGAGTAGCTGATTTTTGATGTAAAGCTAACACTTGTCCTACGGAACTGGCGTCAAGCGTTTCACCAAATAGAGTCACTTGCACGTCTTTTTCATTGTAGAGGGTATTAAGCAATCCCATCAATTCAATAGCTTGTTGTTCTTGATTATTATATTGGCTCAAACGGTCTTGATGAAGTTGGCGTAAAGTATCAGCATTGCTCACAGGAAGCATCCTTATGGTCAGTAAATGAATAAACGATAAAAGGAGACGAAAATAATTTTGCTATATTGATAGTTGATTATAAGTGCTTAATAGAGCTAATAGCTATTCTATAATCAATCAGTAATCAAAGGCACTAAATGGCGTAGATTTTAGCTCAAAACGCACTATTTTGCCAGTAATAACCACTTGGTTGCGAGAATTGAGCTGTAAACAAAAAGACAACCATCATGGCTGTCTCCTATTGCATAAACTATTACTGAGGCCACCGCTCGCTATCTTCAACCCTTAGCAGCCATCCACCCTGAAAGCTAGCGTACCAATCAATGGTGCTAGAACACTAAACCTTAAGGTATTAATTTAACCGTCTGATTGGCATGCGGAGTCAAAGTGAACTCTTTTAGATCATAGCCTTGGCCTTGAGCGATCTGGCGATACTTAGCATAGGTCTGTTGCGTCAAGTTAGGTGAGCGCGCTAGTAACCATAAATACTTCTTATCTGGAGTACCTACCAAAGCGGTTTGGTAGTCAGCATCACGAGCTAGTACCCAATAATCGGCACGGCCCACTGGTAACCAGCGAATCCAAGAAGGCAAAAAAGTTACTTTTAACTTACTTCCGGTAGTGTCAGCCGGTTTCGCTAAACCTGCAGCTACAATTTGCGACCCTTCTTTATCTAAGCACTTATTGGTAACAATGATACCTGAGCCGTCTGTTTTTTCAGTGTAATTAGCGGTGACATCGCTAGCGCAGTTACGCTGAAAGTACATAGGCAAACGCCCTATCTCATGCCAAGTTCCGGCATATTTTTCCAGATCAACACTATCTACGGTAGTTGGCTCGCTAGCAGACTTATGAATAATAGCATCTGGATTGATATTAATAGTCGCTGTTGATGCTTTGCTAGTAGCAGTAGCATTCATTGTTGGCGTAGTAGGAGTAGCCGCATAAGCTGAAAAGGCAGCTAGCGGTATAATAATTGCTAAGGCAATACCAGTATGCTTAAGAAGGCCGGTCATGAATACTCTCTCCGAAACGGGGTTAGTTATAGTCATATTATTTTGCTTATAGTTATTTTTCAAAGAATTGTTTTTTAAAGAGCTGTTTTTTTGCCTGCTGTCTTGCTGCGGGCTATTTTGAGGCTGATTGAGTTGCGTGTATTCGTTATTCAACAATTCATTTTCAAATGCTTTATTATCGGTTTCAGCTAGTGCGCTCGCAGAATTCATCTCTTCAGCTAACCTTTTTTCAGGTAGCTTTGATTCTTTTACATCTTTAACAGTCGCTTTTTTATAGCCACAACTTATATCACCAGCCTTATTGCTAGTGTCGGGACTTTTAGTTAGTGAATCGGATAGATAATCAGCATCATTACTAGCAGCATTAATAGAGCGGTTAGTAGCGACCTTATTATCCTGCTGGCTAGAAAAAGGATAGTAATCATTAGCTGAAGGATTGAATGACTGAGACGTATGAGTCTGTTTCGCCTGAGACCCGGCTGACTGTCTATGATGTGAGCTATCATAAGAGTCTGACTTAGGTAACTTGTTGGCTTTCATAAGGATACCATAGAGATTTATGTATTTAATTCATGGGATTAATTTATGTATTCCATAATAGTGAGATAGAATCAAATTAAGTAGTGAGCCTGTGTATGTAAAAGCAACGGTTTGTAAAATAATTAAAAATTATCAGCTTTATCAAATATATAGTAACTAGAGAGTTGCCTTTTATTGAACATGAGTAATGTTTTAGGCTGAATGTGAAATTAGCCCTTTAAAAAACCACGAATACCCGCAAGGCTACTTGCTCCATGTTGGGCAGCTATAGCGGTCATAGTGGATGTTAATCCACCCAAAGCAATCACTGGCATATCTGCTAACTGCGCCAAAACGGACCACCGCTGCCAACCTAATGCAGGACTATCAGGGTGGGTCTTTGTAGCCATAACTGGTGATAAGAAGATAGCGATAACTGGTGCTAAACCATGGAGTAGACGCAGGTGAGCTAATTGATTGGCAGCAGTAATACTTGCGATATCATGACAGCTAATCACAAGTCCAGTCATAGCATCACTACTTGGCTTAAGTAAATTTAAACTAAGATCGTCAGCGCCAACAAAAGGCTTAAAACCATCTTTTTGCTGCTGTTGATAGTGATGAAACCAAGCCATGAGCTCAGTCTGAGTTAAGTGATAGGCAAAAATTTGCGAGTTATTTTCTGCTAAAGCTGAATTGCTATTTTGGTTAATTGAGAGTTCATTTAAAGAATCAGTCTGGGGTGTTTTACTAGCTATTTTATGACGTACTTTATAAGCAACAATAGCGTTAATATCAGGCCGAGACGCTAATAATTGCTGAGCGATTTTGCCTTCTTCAGCGATACTTTTTATAACAAAACGTTGTTCATCATTTAGTTCCGCTACTTTCAGGCGTAGATAGCAGCAACTCTCAGTTGCTAGCTGTTGTTGATGATATTGTAACCAGCTCTCTGCTGAATAACGAATTGACTCTACATCACCATCACGCGCTTGCTGTTGATCTTTTTCAAAGTGCGCTAGCGGATGAGTTATAGTGATAGACTCTGGCAGCTTTAACCAAGTTAAAATAGTCTGGTTGGCCGCTGGTAGCGAGTAATGATTATTCACTAGCGCTTGCTTATCTACCCAAGTCAACGCTTGCCCTTCAAGACCGCGGTCATAGTGCTTATAGTGCTGATATTGCTCAGCCGTTAACACTACCTTATAAACCTGCAAACAAACCTGCTTGTCTCCATAATCATGATGCAGCCGTCCGAGTTTTACCGCCACATTGCCACTAATATCGATACCGGTCTCCTCCTCAGTTTCGCGTATCAAAGCAGCAACTGCTGTTTCTTTGGCGTCGATCTTCCCACCCACAAACTCATAACGATCGCCTTGATGTTGCTCACTATTACGATAGCCTAGTAAATATTGATCTTGATAGTAAATAACGGCTACAGCGACATTGACGACTCGCTGGTGGCTTTGCACTAATGGCTTGGTAGAGGTTAAAGTATTGGACATGAGAATTTCCTAAATTTGAAAAGCAAAGCGTTAATACTGCTATATATTTATCGTAAGACCTAAGCTCATTAGACCCAAGCCCATCAGACTTAAAATAAAAATACCTAAGTTGAAAAACGATCTCATTGATAAGCTCAAACTCATCGTAATGGCCATATTCATTTAATTAATAAAAATACTTGCAAAAGAGCTTAATGTAAATGATAATTATTATCGTTAAGATGATTTATTTATTGGCGAAGCATTTTTTATTAAAAGGAATTTATCATGAGTATGGTCATCTCTCGTTACTTAAATAGCCGCGACAACCGCTTACCTACCCTACAATCACAACATTTATTCGCTTTGACTAAAGAGGTGCGGATTGAGCATGAAGGCGAAGAATATCGTCTACGCTTGACTCGAAATAATCGTTTAATTTTGACTAAGTAGCCGCTGATAGCTTTATTCAATGACAGCTAAGCATTGACTGTTACTCCACTAGCTACCTTTTTCAAGCCATAAAAAACGCCTTTATAAAAAGGCGTTTTTTACGTAATTAAAATTGCCAACTATAAACCACGTCGACGGCGTTTTCGGCAGCGGAAGTGGCTTCAACGTAGATACGGCGAGTCAGCTGATAACGCACTGATAAGCTGTTTTCAGCATTGAATACGCCTACCCCATAACGAATGTACAGATCTGGCGATATGTAACCGGTAACGTTGACGTTGGTATCTTCACTATTACCTGAGGCATCAACCGTCAAGCTTTGAAAGCCAAAAGCTTGGCCAATCTGATTGGTAAAGCCACGCGTACCACTCAAGCCAAAGTTAAGACCAGCAGCCGCTAAGTTGTTAGTCACTTGCGACTTAAAGCCCTGCTCACTAATTTGGCTTGGGCTGCCATCATTGATACGACCGGTAACCAAAGCGTTCATCGCTTGTTGCTGCGTCAAGCCTGCATTATTAAAGACAATAATATTTGGATTCTGAGCAGTGCCTTTCACTCGTACCCCAACGATATTATCATCGATAACTTTGACCGCTTCAATACTTAGATTCGGCTTCATAATATCGCCATTAAAGCGTACTTGGCCATAGTTGAGATCTAAACTTTGACCAAAAGCATCGATATTGGTACGTTTAGAGACTTGTATTACCCCTTTAGCACGCATAACTCCCGTGCCATTTTGAGTGATATTAACCGCGCCTGCTAATGGAATCACTGCTCCAAAGCCGCGGAAATTGATATCATCGCCCAAATCGATACCGATATCAGCATTGATTGACCAAGGTTTTGAAACTCTTAACACTTCATCAATATTGCCGATTAGACGTCTATCAAGCACTACCGCATCTTCGGTCTGGGTAATAATGTCTTCGCTAGCCTCAGGAGGGCGAATAGTTGCTGTTGGCACACTCACCGCACCTTGAATGTTGACGAATTTATCGCCTGGACGCACGATAATATCAATATCTGGATTGACTTCTGCAGAGAGTAGTGGCGGCTGAGTCAGTACTAAACGCTCGCCTATAATGCTTAGCTTGGCCTGTAGTTTTTGTTGCCAGTTTACTGTGCCTGTGAGTTCACCAGTACCTGTGCCACTCTTGAAACTACCATCGATGACTGCTTCGGTACCGCGTATCTTAGCGGTAGTATTGACCTTAGTTAGATTGATCGGTAGGCCAAGCATAGCAATACGGCCATTAGCTAATTTGACATCGCCATAGAACTGCGGCTTATCTAGCGTACCGCCCAAGCCTCCTGCCATAGTAATATTGCCCTCAAGCACTCTCATACCTGGGAAGAAAGGTTTGAAAATCGCTAAGTTAAGCTCATTCAATACCAAAGCGCCGGAGATAGGCTTAGGCGTTTTATAGGGGTCAACGACTACTTCAGCATAACCACGCGCGCCGCGACCGGTATTGATATCTGAGCGCAGCTTAATACCTTCAGGAACGGATAGCGCAATTAGCGAAACCCGTTTGTAAGGCAAGCTCACTGGCTCTGAATCGCCATCTTGTATAAGGCCAATTCTACCGTTATCTGAATATAAAGTAGTATTGATAGTAGGGGCTCGACCTTTTTGCCAGCCAACGATAGCCTTACCATTTATCTTCGCTTGCCAGTCTATATCATTCGGTAAGAACACTGAAAATAACGAGGTATCTAAATTTTGAATGGCTAAATTTACCTGACCGCCAGTAGCTGAAGCAATAAGGTTCTCACGGAGACAAAGTTTTCCACTTTGATCAGCGGCCTGCCAGCAATGCGCGGCCAGTTGGACTTTCAGTGGCTTACTATCACCTTGCGGCAAATTCAAAATAAGCTGCGCCGGTTGCAGCTGATTCAGCGTGGCGTATTTAGACTTGACACTACCATTGCCGATAGCGCCGCGCCAAATGAGCTGATCGC
The DNA here is from genome assembly GCA_965534785.1 of uncultured Psychrobacter sp. GTDB lineage: Bacteria > Pseudomonadota > Gammaproteobacteria > Pseudomonadales > Moraxellaceae > Psychrobacter. Next base: position 13,141 of record CBETCF010000004.1, on the reverse strand, counting down.
GATTGAAACCGCCCTTTAGGCGTGCCAAGACACTGAGCTGTTCATTAGCCACATTGAGATCGAGCACATGCGACTGCTCAGTACCCTTAAAAGTTGCGTTAACTTTTTGGAAGGTTTGTCCCGCGACATCTAAGCCTTCAGCACTGACTATCAATTGGCTTGGACTATTGGCTAAATTGACCAGCTTACCGCGCACTCGACCTTGACGTAAAATAAAGCCTGGCAAGGCGATACGCTCACCTACCAAATCAATATAAATCGTTGGCAAAGCTTGTCCTGCTGGTTGCGATAAAGTCGCTCCGCCACTTACTTTACCAGCCAATTGATCAGACAGCTGATCTAAGCTCGTAATGTTGATTTTGGCTTGCAGCTGTTTGGCATTACCGTTAGCAGTTAAATAATTATCGCCCCAACGCAGTACTAAATTATCAGCATTGAGACTATCCACCAAGGCATTAACTTGCTGGTATTGAGTTTCACTATCTTGGGCTTGCAAACGCTTAAAGTAACTGGCCAAATCCTCTGGCAAATTCAATTTAGCCGATAGACTGCCTCTAGCACTTAGCAGCTGACCTTTTAACATACCGCGCAGATTAATCTGCTGTAAGTTGACGATCTGCTGGTTTTTACCCCAACGTCCATCGGTTTTTATATTACCGGTAATAGTACTTGGCGTGTCTTTGAGGAAGTATCCTAAGTTGAAGCGATCCATAGTCGCATTGATATCCCAAGCGATACCTTGACGCACATCTACCGTACCATTGGCATCAATACTGCCAGCCGCGCCAACGTGGCGGAAGCGTTTGATACGAATCAGTTGTGAGTCGCCGCTAGCATCGATAGTTAACTTGCCTGCTGGTAATTGCTCAGCATCTAAAACGCCATCAAAATTTACCGCAAAGCGCTGTAGCTTGCCTTGTGCATTAGCGCCACTATTGGCTTTGGGCTGTTGCCATTCGCCACTAGTGACTAGATTACCGGTCAAAATAGCAGGATTATTAGGTAAAAAGTATCCCAAATCAAAATTATCAAAGCGGCCAGTCACGCTCCAACCAATGTTTCGTCGCAAGTCAATTGTGCCTTTCGCTTTTACTGCACCGGCCTCACCGCTATAGTTCAATTTGCGGATACTAATTAGCTTAGGAGTACCGGCAGCATCGATAGATAAGCGACCATTAGGCACATCTTTGGTAGCTACGCGTCCGTCGAAACGTGCGTCAAACACTGAGAGCTCACCACCGATAAGGTCAATCTTGGCATCACCGCTACCGGTAATCCCAATAGCTCGATCATCTTGGCTAGCATCCAATTGGGCTTGCAGATCGGTATTGGTAAAACTAATAATATGACGCTGACCTTTCACTTTATTCTTGCTGATATTTATCAATCGACCACGCGCATTTATCTTGCCGGTTAAACGCTCAAGCGGTAAATTACTACGATATTTTTTGGGTAGTAAGCCTTTAGTACGCGCATCAAGCTGCCAAGTGAGCGGTCGCTGTTTGGTCGCTAGCTGAATTTGGCCAGTACCAGATAAATCACCTACTATGCCATTATAGTTGAGACGATTGATATCGATGATATTAGCGTTTTTGCGGACACGCACATCATAGTTGCCTTTAGGAGCGGCGTTTAGTTCATTGATAAAAGCATTAGCATCGATAGATAACCTAGAGCCGCGGACGATTACATCAGCGCGTCCTTTTGGACTATCTATATTGCCAATATTAGGTACATCGCGACGAATCAGATTTTCCCATCTCGCATCGATATAAATAGGGGCAGGTTGCTTTGATTTGGCTGATACTTTGCCGCGGACGATGTTGGCATTGATATGTTCGCCATCACGCTGACGCAAATCGGCATCAACTTGTAGATTGCTGCTAATATTTTTTTGTTGATAATGTACAGACAACCTACCATTTAAGGTTTGCGGAGCATAAGCCTTATAGTCACTGTATTCTTCAGGAATCGCTTGGCGAATATTGAAGTTGCTGCCAGTAGCACGGATCTTAGCATCGAAGCTTTCGCTCCAATCTAGTATCCCCTGCAAAGTCAAACGCCCTGCTGGCACGTTCGCATCTAAACGATCTATGCGCAGTTGACTATTGGCGATTACGGCGCGACCTTTGTAGTGTCCTGAAGGGATATCTTTCGCCGTCAGCTCAGTATTGATGCGTAGTTGAATATCTGAGATTACCCCAGAAGCCGTTGCCATACCATCGCTTAGGTGAATGTTTTGCGCCTCAGCATAAGGGATCAACACATCATCCCATTGCAGTTTGGCTTCAAAAGGTGAACCTTTATCCAAACCTTGAGCGACAAATTCACCGCGGACATCACTATCGTTATAGCGGCTACGGACTTTACCAATAGTACGTTTGAGCGTACCTGTTGCTTGGACATTGAGCGGATCAATATAAGCTTTTTCGAGCGCACTGACTTCAACGATAGCGCTAAGATCTAACGGGTAATCGCCTTGTAAGTCGATCTCGCCCTTCAATGCACTGACTTTGACGATATCACTATAGAACAAATTACCATTACCAACGCTGACCTGACTACCTACCCAAGTCAAATCGCGAGCCGCTATATCATGGACGATGACGGGTGTTTTAGTCACTTGCTTATAGACTATGGTTTTTATCTTAGCTTGATCAAAGCGTAGGTTAACCGGAAGCCTGAGAGTTTTATAGTCGTATGGATCACCAGTAGGCGGCTTAGTATTGATAATCTCGATACGCTGAATATCCGCATCCCGCAGGTGCACTTCTTTGGCAAATACTGCGCGCCAGCCTATTTTTACATAAGCTTTATCGACTTTAATTTCAATATCTTCAGTGGCATTGATATCTATATCAGTGACCATGATGCCATCACGCAGATTACCACTACCATATTTAAGTTTGATACCAGTCTCGCTACTGACTTTCTCTAATAAAAACTTAGTTCCTGTATCAGTACCGGCAGCATAGAAAAATGCGGCAAACATCACTACTAGCACAATAGCTATTATAGCCAAAAGCTTGAGCAAGAATGATAATGGATACCACCGACGTACCGTGCGGGCATCTCTTTGAGCTGGGTCTTCAGCTGACGGATCGTTAGGTGGGGTATTATTATTCAACATGACACTCGATTAGGTAAGCAATTAGGTAAAAATAATTATAAAGGCGAGCCAATGAAGAAGTGTAATCGAACCGGAATACTATCTTCTGTTACCCCAGCCGCCACATCGACACGCACTACACCTACCGGGGACGCCCAACGAATACCAACCCCAACACCGACCTTAGTATCAGTCTTGAAATCTTTATCGTAAGCGTTACCCACATCGGTAAATACCGCGCCGCGGAATCCTGGTCTAAACTCATAGTTGTACTCAGCACTACCGACTGCCAGCACTTGCCCACCCGTTAGATAACCGTTCTCTAATGGCGAGAGACTCTCGTAATCATAACCACGGATGCTTTGATCACCCCCAGCAAAGAAGCGCAGCTTATAAGGCACATCATAAAAGTCATCCGCCCAAATATAACCGCCATTAAAGCTCCCTAATACTTGGTGCTTTTTATCTTCACCAAAGCTATAAATACCACTAACACCAGCACGAACAATCGCTAAATCGGTATCGCTAAGCAAACTCTCAGAACCCGCCTCAATACCATAATACTGGCGATAGCCACTAGTCGGATTAATAGTATTATTGACGCTAGTTTTGTTGATGCCATAGCCAAATAATAAGGCGTGTTGAGTAGGTTTTGAGGAAGTGAAACGTACTGGCAAATCATCAAAGTCTGCTTCATCAACGCCCGTTTCTAGCTCATCCAAACGATAGCGCAACGAGTAGCTCTTATTCCAACCACTCTCTTTACGAATATTGCGAGCCAAAGCGGCCTTTAAGGTATTAGTTGATAAATCAAAATTACCTTCACCTTGATCGATGACTTCCTCCTCATAAGTCAGGCGCGCCTCTAACTTATCGTTGAGAGGATGCTTCCAAGGACGGCTACCGTATACGGTAACGTTTTTGCTAATACGCGAAGCCTCTACTTCAGCGCCAGCTTGATAGCCTTTGCGATTTACGAGGTTATAATCTATTTTGGCGGTGGCACGAACGCCAGTGTCGGTGCCATAACCAAGACCGACTTGCGCATCACGCGGTTTACTAGCAGAGACAAAGACGTATAAAGGTACTTTTTTATTAGCGGCTACTTGCTGTGGGGTAATACGGTTGGCTAAAGTAGGCGGTACAAAGTTCTCATCGATAACCCGCTCTTCTTCAGGGAATATTTTTTGGGCAATATTACTAATAGAGTCACTAATTTTACCTAAGAAGTTCTCAGACTTTTCTTTCTTTTCATCTAGCACTCGATCATTAGGGAGACGGCTTAAGCGATTGGCTTTATCTTTGACGGCTTGTAGTTTGCCTTGTGTTTCTTCATCGACCTGAAATTCAATAGGGGCAATATCGGCGGCATCAACAGTAGTGCCACTATTAGCATTGCTACTTTCTGCACTGACCCCTTCTCCATTGATACTTTCGCTCTCAGGATCTGAATCGTTGTTGGCATTAATACCACTAGCACGATTAACGCCGTTAACAGTAGTACCATCGCCATTATTAACATCATTATCCAATTCGCTATCCGCTGCGTTTTCACTGGCATTTGGGGCATTATCGAAGGCTAAGGTACTACTAGCACTACGCTCATCTTCTGGCAAAATGCTCTCGACGTTCACGGTATTAAAATAGCGAGTTGCCGATAAATCATTACTTAACTTAGTGACATTAGGACGATAAAAAGGATCGCCGGCTTCAAAACTGAGCAATTGACGCAGTAATGACAGCTCTACCGGTAGCTTATCCGGATCTCGCGTAAGTGTGCCCGAAGCTTTATCATAAGTAAAAAATACTACTTCATCAAAATCATAACGGTTACCCGTATCATAAACTAATGACACATCAGCGGTGTTATCCGGCAAGATAATATCAACAGATTTATTCAGCCAGTTTTCATCGAAGTAGCCGTAAGTACTGCTTAGCGCCTCTAAGGCCGCCTTGCTATTTTTATAAACTCGGTGGTTAAAAACATCGCCTTCTGCGGGCAGAGCGTTCTTCTCTAAAGCCTTAAACTCTTCTTGTTCACTACCTTCGCCGCGGATATCGACGATACGGCTCTCCACTTTTACCGGCTCACCAAGCTTTTCGATAATGACGTCAATGCTGTTAGCATCAGGCTGACGTAGTTTTAGCGTAATATCATAATAGCCTACCGCTTTTGCAGCATTTAGAGCAGTTTCACGCAAACGTGGCAAAGCGGCGGTAAAGTCAGTGACCGACTGTACGGTGGTATCATCGAGAGCCGCTTTAATATTATCAATCGGTTGAATATCTTCATCAGCTTTGATTAGTCTTGGCGAGCGGTTGGCCGTATCATTAGCCGCTTGTTGTAAATAAACGGTGGTTTCTACCTTTGGTAAAGCCGCCACGCCGCCATTGAAAAAGCGATTATAAAGTCTTTTGACAATACCGCCTTCATTACGAGCTAGTGGCTTAGGCTTAGTAGCTTGAGTCACCCCTTCAGTAACTGCATCAGTCTCACTTGAGGCTTGATAGTCCGGCAAATAGTCTTCTGGGTTGAGCTCGCCATTTTGCTCTTCGATCAAGTCGCCACTGCTAGCCTGCTGTTGGGCTTCAGCGATAGTACTAATCGTATTATCAGTATCAGCTCCTGTTACCGAGCTATTAGCTTGCTCGGCCAGTATTTTTTCAGGATTATCTTTTTGGATAATATTGGCGCTATCATCGACTCGGCCACTACTAACTGCATCACTGACCTCAATAGGGCGCGACATTATTTCTGCCGTTTCGGCCCGCTGCTGGGCAGTTTGCTCACTATTTAGCGTATCAATATTATTAGGGGCAGGCAAAATAGCAGCATCAAGCTTAGGGTCTAAGCCTATTGGTAGTTGTTGACTATCGAGTCTAGCTATAGGCGCGTTAAAACCATCGCTATTTGGTAATCCATTGATGTCGTCTTCAAAACTGTCATTGAGGTTATCATTTTGGCTATTATTAGCACTGCCATCAAAAGAGCTATCCATGAAGGCGTTGTTTTCAGCATCTAAAGCCGCCAACTCACGATCAATTTGTTCTGGGGTCATCATTTGATAACCCTGCTGTTGAATGGCAGTCGCTTGCTGCTGCAAGGCTACGTCGCTCTCGAAACGCTCTATACTGTCAGCTTGATTGAAATCATTTTCGTTATCATTGTCATTAAATCGATCTAAGCTATTGTTATCTTTGACTTCTTCATTGATTTTATTATTGTTTTTTTTCTTTTGATCATTCTGTTTGCTGTAGTTATCCAATACTGATTTATCAATCTCACCTTGCTCATAGGCTTTTCTTAAACGCAGTGCCTCTAAGACTTCATTTAGCTGAGCCTCGGAGTCAAAATCAACAAGTGTCTCATCAGCAGAGTTTGCGCTTGTATTATTTGCAGTAGTAGGCATGGTTTCAGCAGCACTAGCAGATGCCATAGTAAAACCAACCAACACACTAGTAACCGCGCTGAATAATGCTGAACGGGCGAAATGATGACGGTTATTTGCCTTTGCGTAAGGCTCAGCTACGCTTATTATCGCTAATCGATAAGGCATAGCTGATGAACGACTTGACGATACTGAAATCGCAGTCTTCACTGATGAATTAGGCAATAAGGGCTTACTTCTCATGAATAATAATATCCTATCATTTCATGTGGCAACTTGAGCATGGTATAACTGTCAACCTATTGCTCGTGAATTACCATCTATAGTCATCGGTGATTATACTTTTTTATGAGTACAATTCGCTTTAAAATCAATACCCTAAAAGCCTGTCATTATAGAAGTAAAGCTTGTAATTATTAGAGCACCAAAAATTTACAAATCATAACTGAGTTGACAGACAAATCATAGCATTTAACACATGTATTTGCCTCAAAGCCTTGCTATTATACGACCTTGTAGTCATAAAACCTACCTTCTTTTTTGATAAGTTATTGATATTATTAGTCATTGCCTGATTACATCTCACCCTTGAATCCCTTTTATCTAGCACCTCTCTATGCTTGCTTTAAGTATTAGATAATGTTCGCTCATAGGAAGCCTAATGGCAAATCAGTTTCAGTTATTCAAACGTCGCCGTTTTAGTGCTATGTTTTTTACCCAGTTTTTGGGCGCCTTTAATGACAATATTTTTAAGCAGGCACTGATACTAGTGTTGACTTATACCGCTGCTAGTAAGCTTGGCGCTGAGGTCAGCATTCTAAATAACTTAGCCGCTATGCTATTTATTTTGCCGTACTTTTTATTCTCAGCGCTAGCAGGGCAAATCGCTGATAAGTACGAGAAGTCTAAGCTAACGAGATTAGTCAAAGTGCTTGAGATCGTGATTATGACGGTTGCCGCCATTGGCTTTGTGTTTGAATGGTATGTGCTACTGTTTGTAGCACTGTTTTTAATGGGCACGCATTCTACCTTTTTTGGCCCTATTAAATATGCTTATTTGCCGCAAGCCATGCAAGAAGATGAACTAGTCGGCGCTAATGGTCTATTCCAAATGGGCACCTCGTTGGCTATTTTATTAGGGATGATAATCGCTGGGGTGTTGACGCAATTGCCGCAATCGCTGTACTGGATTGCCGTAACAGTGGTATTGGTGTCGATATTGGGTTATTTAGCGGCGCGCGGTATTCCTAACATGCCAGCGATGCAACCTACTCTCAAAGTTAACTGGAATATCTTCACTACTAGTTTAGCTACGGTACGTTATTTATATTCGTTGCCGTTTCTATTCTTTATTATTTTAGGAAATAGTTGGTTTTGGTTTTATGGCGCCACCTTTTTGACACAAACCCCTGAATTTAGCAAAGTGATTTTGCAAGGCGATGAATCAGTAGTGATATTTCTATTGACCTTGTTCTCAGTTGGGGTCTCTATAGGCTCTTTATTATGTAAGAGTCTTACCAAAAATCAGGTAAGCTTACGTCTACTGCCCTTTGGTATTGCTGGATTAAGTCTCTTTGCTATTGATTTGTATTTATCTTTGTCTGGGGTCAATATTGAAGTCAATGGCGATAATTTATTAGGTATCAGTGAGTTGTTTGGCATCGCTGGGACTTGGCGCGTCTTTGTCGACTTGTTTTTCTTAGGTTTTAGTGGCGGCTTATATATCGTGCCTTTATACGCTTCTATGCAAGCTTATGCTCCTAAGAGCCACCGTGCGCGCATAGTCGGTGCTAATAATATTTTTAATGCTATCTTTATGGTGAGTTCGGCTATTTTTGCTATTGTCTTACTAAATAGCTTAAAGCTAACACTGCCGCAGTTGTTTTTAGTGACAGGAATACTTAACATTGCTTTTGGACTGTTTTTATATATAAAACTAAAAAAACATCAGCAGCAAGCCGTTATCCAAACTAATGATGAGACTGAAAATATTTAAGACTAATCTATTAGCTATTTGGGCATAATATTAAGTTAAGCATAATATAAAATTGAAAAACCGTGTTTTATCAGGAGTACATTATGACAGCGCGACCTTTATCCAAGATTGACCATTTATTATTGAGCGTCGATAAAGCTTTGCGAGCCGTGGTGCCGCACTCAAACCCTAGCACTCGTCCGCTTCCCGTCAGCAATGATGAGATCCCTGAGCTGAGCATTACTGAATCTCGACATGTTGCTGGCCTGATGCGTATCAATCATACTGGTGAAGTATGCGCACAAGGACTGTATCATGGTCAGGCATTTGCCGCGAAAGACGATGGCGTCAAGCAAGCGATGCATCAGTCGGCTATTGAAGAAGTCGATCACTTAGTCTGGTGTGAGACTCGATTAGATGAGCTTGGTAGCCATCCTAGTATCTTAACGCCGCTATGGTACGGGATGTCATTTGGCTTAGGGGCGGTTGCAGGTGCTATCTCTAATGAGTTCAGCTTAGGGTTCGTGGCTGAGACTGAAGCTCAGGTCAGTGAGCACCTACAAGATCATATAGGCCAGTTGCCCATACAGGATCAACGCACACGCGAGATACTAGCGCAAATGGATATCGAAGAGCTACATCATCGACAGCTTGCCTTAGATAGTGGTGGCGCCGCTTTATCACCACCTATACGTTATAGCATGCGCTTTATGGCCAACTGCATGAAAGGTGCCGCTTACCATATATAGCTAATTAACGGGCCAAATCATGCCAAGTTGATCTGAACGCTTAGTAAATGTTTTTGGCCAAAGAGTATTGCGTATTGTTTTTAACAATCTCGCTATTGTGAGCATTGCCGCTACTTGCTAGGGTATAAAAATTAGAATAGTTTGAATCCATCATTATTTATACTATTAAAACTAAATCGAATTAAATTGAATTAATAGTAAGATAGTAAAAACCTTTACCATTGAGATTACTATAAGGCAGCCTTTTTTATGAAACACCATTCTACTAACAAATTTGCCACTTTAACCGCTCTAGCAGCGGCTTGTACTATGATGTTAGCTACTCCTGCTATTGCCGCAACTGATGATGCTGTGACTGCTAGCGTGCCAAGTGCCAAGGACTCAAGTCAGCGAGTTATTCGCCGTGCGCAGCCAAGAGCTGCTGTCAATAATGCCCAAGCAGATACCATGCAATCGAACGCAGTGGCACCTGTTGCCGAAAGCGTACAAGCAGAGTCATTGCCTAATACTCGCGTTTATCAGCGCGGCCCTATCACCAGTTCTGGCATTGATATCAGTAATGGTCAGCTACGCAATATTCCGGCGCCGCAAGCCAATATCACTGATGTTAGTTTTATCTCAACCGTTCTTATTCCGACCACACAGGGTGTAGGTAGCGATAAGTTAGACGTCAGCTTGCTTGATGACTTCATTGATGACGTCTCTCCTAATGCTCGTCACTATCCGCCAAACTTTCCTAACCGCTCACAACGTTACTATACTCGTGAAAAAATCAAAGTATTAACTGATTGGATTGACCCTTTTGCTAGTGCGCCAAATGCCTCTTATGAGGTGCTTATCCGTGCTGCGAAACTTAATGGCATGGGTCGTAACTTGGATTTAGGCTCTGACTATGTGGTACGTGGCGGCAAATATGTAGATCGTGCGATCAAAGCTAAGTCCGATAGTGGTGAAGCCAACTTTTTATATGGCATGATGCTCTCAGAGGGTGGCGGCTTTAAAGAAGGTCAAAAATATCTAGATAGAGCGGTTAGTTTAGGCTATACCGAAGCGGAACAAAGCTTGGCTCAGTCTGATCTATTGAGTGATCGCCGTAGTGAAGCGTTATCTCGCTTACGTCGCCTAGAGCAAAAAGTCCCTGATAATCAGCTTATTCGTCAACAAATCAAGCTTATTGAAGACGGTAAATTCTATATTTGGGATATTCCTGCTCCTGATATCAACGTCAACCCAAAAACGCTAAACCAAACCAGTTAGTAGAGACTCATAGAAGTCCAAGTTGCTTAAGATTGGTTTGTTAATTCGCTCAGTGACCTAAATCTTTTTTACACCTATAAGCGCCGCTACTCAATAGTTATTTACTTTCAACTATTAAGTAGTGGCGCTTTTTTAATTTTAGCATTAGGCTATTTCAGGTTATACTTTATAGAATTTATAATTTACATCCCTTACTGAGACTCACTATGACCACTGTAAAAAACACCTTTATTGATGTAGTAAACGCTCAGAAGAAGGTCGCTTTGGCTATAGTGTTGATTATCCCCACGCTAGGTATCAGTGCTTGTAATACTGTCTCAGTAACCCAGCAAACTAAGTCCAAAGTCATTACTAGTCAGCGCGGTAACATCGTCTCAGATGACAGACTCAGTAGTAATACTGCAGCAACCTTATTATCAGCAGGCCTTAATCAAAAAGCCTGTTTTCAGCACTTTGATCTTTGTTTAGATCAGCTCTCAGATAGCTTGCTCGATGATAAATATCGACCAGAACTGGCTATCTTTGCCGAATTACATTATGCCAAAGCGCGGCAACTAGCTGATTCGGAAGGTTGCCAAGCCGCACTTGCGCGTCCGCCACTTGATCCTTATTATGCCAATGCGCCGCTTGATGAGAAACAAGTGCAGAAGAATCAGCAAAACACCGCTACTTGTCTTGTCAGTTATCAACAACGACTTTTTGACGCGATTAAATCCAGTTATGCCTATCTGTTTTATGACAGTTTAGAGCATGATTTTGAGGGTGGTAGTGGCGAGCAAAAAGCAGCGCTAATAAAGAACCGTATTCCAAACGATGTTGATATTCAAACCCAAGATATCTATAACGCGGCGAGTAATGATGTCATTACCCAACTGTATCAATCCGCAGATAATCCAAATAAATTAATGGGCGATACTAAAATAGAGTATCTACCAACGTCGGTAGTCGCTAGTGACTCTACTCAAGCGACGATCACCAATAACGTCGCGCTCAAAGGCAGAGCTACTGATCAAGTCAAAGTTATGAAAATGCAAATTGATAGTTATAGTCTTGATGTGCATCTGCCTAATGAGAACAACTATTTACAAAACGCTCGTGAACAAACCTCGGCATTGACAGATCTAACTTCAACTTATGAGCTGCAGTTAACGGGTCTAAACTCGATAAGTAAACGTCCGGGACTGGGCGTTAGCTTTGTGGCTTCCTTAAATGACCGTTATACCACTACCATTCGCCAGCTGCTAGTCTCCTCATTATCAGGCAGATTGGCTGAGGATACTGCTAATGATAATAGGGCTGGCGGTGATGACGCCAAGGCGCGCATTTACCCTACTGGTCATCTGCTGATGACAGGCTTAATTAAACCTGAAGGCAAAAGCATACTAGAGGTGTTAGCTAGCCGTCAGCTCGATATCCACCTCTATAACCCTTATCGTAGTGAGAGCACTACTATTCTAGGCGAAAACTATCCCCTTGCCGCCAACTTCTCAGCCGGTTATGGTATGTGGCTTGCTGAAAATCAGCTTGACGGCGTTGGCTATCTAAACCTAATCTCTCGCCAGCAAGAAGCTAGTCTGCCTAAGCTATTTATGCTTGAGCCTTACGATCCTAATAAACGCGTGTTAATTATGCTGCATGGTCTTGCTTCTAGCCCGGCCGCTTGGGTCAATTTGACCAACGATATGTTAAATGATGATAAATTGCGTGATAACTATCAAGTCTGGCAGATATTTTATCCGACTAACTTACCTATTTTAGAGAACCGTTACCAAATTCAGCAGCTCATCGAAGCCACTTATCAACAAACCGATCCTAACAAGCAAAATGCGGCTAGCAAAAATAGCGTTATCATCAGTCATAGTATGGGCGGAATCATCGCGCGCATGATGCTATCTGATGATAATCTATTAGATGATTTGGATAGACTAGATGAAGAAGAAATGCTTACTGTTAGTGAAAAACGTCGAATACGAGACGCCCTTAAGCTATCTTTTGGCGAGGAGAAGTTGGAGAAGCGCTTTAGGCTGCAAGCTTTGCCACAAGTCGATACCGCGGTATTCCTGTCCACTCCTTTTCGTGGCACTGACTATGCCGACCGTTGGTTCACTAGAGCGTTACGCCGTATCGTCTACTTACCAGTAGGACTAGTAAAAACAATCACTGATAATTTGGCAACTTTAGCTATCCAAGGCGATATAGCGAACAACCCGTTAGGAGCTCTGTATTTACAGAACGGTGCTAGCCAATTGAGTAATAAGTCCTCTTTTATTCAATTGACCAAAGACATCACTATCAATGATCAAGTCACCTATCATTCTATCATCGCCAATAATGATGCAGATATAACTAAAGGTCTGGCGCAAATGCAGCCGGGTGGTGGCAAAATCGATTTATCACAAGCACAAGAAGACGATAGCGATGCTGTAGGAAGTACTTCTGATGGTGTTGAGAGTAATGATAGTGACATAGATCGTACGCCCTTAGTAGCAGCCGTCACTGTTGAAGGGGACATTAGTCAGGCCATTACCGAGCGTTTGTCTGATGGCATTGTCCCTTATACTAGTGCACATCTAGACGGCGCGGCGACTGAAACTGTCATCAATGGTGGTCATAGCATTCAACAAAACCCGCAAACGATTTTGACTTTACGCCGCATTTTGTA
>CBETCF010000003.1:0-30030 GCA_965534785.1 uncultured Psychrobacter sp. | reverse complement strand
ATGATGTCTATGGTGATAAGAACCTGATGTGCTCATGCCCAAGTATCGAAAACTACATGTAGTTTTCAAACAAGCATAAATAGTCGATATAAAAATAAACCTCCAAGTCAGCAGCTGATTTGGAGGTTTTTGTTTGTTTTATCAAAAGTAAGTGCTTTAAAATTCTCGCAAAGACACTATATATTAGCAATGGACTTCACTCTTTCGGAATTACCCATGCCAAAAAACCGCATCATCCTTATTCATGGTTTGCATCAAGCGCCTTTTATTATGCGTCCCATGGCCAAACGCTTGCAGGCACAAGGCTTTGATACTCATCAATATGGCTATCGTAGTATGCGTGATGGCATCAAAACCAATAGCGAACGTCTAAACACTTGGCTGCGGAATAATCACAATCCTAGCGAGCCTATTGATCTGCTTGGTCATAGCTTAGGGGGATTACTCATTCGCGATTTTGTCGCCCACTACCCTGAATGGCAAATCGGGCGCTGTGTCACCTTAGGGACACCGCATAATGGTAGCGTTAGTGGCGATTATATTTGGCGATTACTGCCAGCCATTGTCGGTAAGTCGTATGAGCAAGCTTTGGATGGCACGGTTGCACCACTGCCAAAAGATATTGAGCTTGGGGTCATCGCTGGCAATAAAGCGCAAGGTTTAGGACAACCTATTTTGAGCTACCATAATCGTCAACTACGTAAAGCTGATAGTTCAATAACCAACGAGCTGTTAGCTCATGATGGTACCGTTTATGTCAAAGAGACTAAGCTTGCGCGCGCCGCTGATCATCTTATTATGCCCGTTACTCATACTGGCATGCTAGTCAATAAAGACGTCGCTGAACAAGCAATTTATTATCTACAGCACGGTCATTTTAAGCGCTAATAATAGCCCTGTTTTCACTACTTATAATTTTTGCTATTTGTGACGGTATAACCGCAAGGCTTATGGATTAACTACTTAACACCCATGCCCTGCTGCAATTCTGCTTTATGCTCTACAATGACCGGTATCAAATGCTGGGTCACCCACTTATAACGCCAGCCTTGCAAGCCCTCTGGCATTTGAGTCAAAGCTTTATCATAGGCGATGACTTCATATAATTGACTGAGCCATTTTTTTCGCATCAACACATTTGCTGGTATGCCTGTTTTTTTCGCTTGTTGATCTATTTCTTGCTGCACCGCTTTGGATAGCACTTTATTCTTTGAGCGATAAGGTGCTGGCAAGCACGTTGGATGCTCAGCCGGATGCATATCTTTAGCTTCTTTTATAACGTTGAGCAGCTCTTCGCCATAAAGTCTAAGCATACTACGGTGCATAGTGGTTTTATGGGCCAGCTCGCGCATAGTATTAGGTTTTTCAGTGATGATCTCACGCACCGCTTGCTTTTTTATCACAAAAGTACGCGGCTGATTGGTCGCGCGCGCTAACTGTTCGCGCCAAGTCGCCACCGCTTGTAAGATAGCCATTTGCTGCGAATTATAGCGATAATCTGCCATAGTTAAATACATAGCTTCATCGGCAACATGCTGGGTTTGATAGAGCTCATAAGCATAGAGCTGGCAATCGGCCCAGACATAATCGTATAAGCCCTGTTTTTTTAGCTCGTATTCTAAGCTCAAATATAGTGCCGGCAAAAAACGCACATCATCGATCGCATATTGCTCCTGCTCATCTGATAAAGGACGACGCAACCAATCAGACTGACTATGTTCCTTATCAATATGCATATCTAGCTGATCATCAAGGGCTTGTTGATAGCCCATTTGCAATTGACCGGTTAAATAAGCCAAAGCAATTTGCGTATCAAAAATATTAGTCAGCGGTGGACAGTCTGCCAGCAAGTAAAAAATACCCAGATCCTCACCGCAAGCATGCCAAATAGCCACATCCACTTCGCTTAAGGCTTGCCAAAACTCTCTTAACTGTAGCTGCGGTGCATCCAATAGATAGATATGGTCGCCGACGTTAATCTGCACTAACGCTAGACGCGGATAATAAGTATCGCGCTTAATAAACTCAGTATCCAAAGCTACCCGTCCACAACCTTCTAATGCGTCAATGACCACTGCCAATTGAGACTGCTCTTTCACCCAAGTGACTGGCAACTCATCGGCAGTATCAAGCAAGGCATCAATATCAGGTTCAGTGGGCAAAGCGTTTGGTTGGTTGAAAGTTGCGGCTACAGACTCATCGTCAATAGTAGCAATATCATCTTGCAAAGTTGTCGCTGTTGTTAAAGAAGGGTTGGACACGGGCAGATACCTGCTGAATTGGAGTAAGTTTGTAATGAGATTTATAGTAATAAAAACTTGATAAGTATAACAATAATAGCTAGCAAACTGCGGCTTTGGCAAAATTACTAATGATAAAAAACTCTAGCACTACCACTAATATTATAAAAAGGAGCGGTTTTGTAACGCTTGGCCAAGAGTCATACTATCAAGGTATTCAAGCTCACCGCCCATCGGCACGCCTTGTGCCAGACGCGTTACTTTTTTGACATGACGACTCACCGCTTCACTAATAAAATGCGCGGTGGTCTGACCTTCAACCGTAGTACCGGTCGCTAGTATCAGCTCATCAACTGGCTCTTGTTTGACGCGCCATACCAACTGATCGATATTAAGATCATCGGCGCTGATACCATCAATAGGCGACAGATGGCCTCCTAACACGAAATAAAGACCGCGATAACCAGCCGTCTGCTCGATAGCCATCACATCGGCCGCCGTCTCAACTACACAAAGCTGCGTATTATCCCGTCTTGGGTCTTGGCACAACGGACAGACGCTCTCATCACTGAAGCTATGGCAACGTTGGCATTCAACAATCTCACGCATAGCTTCATCAAGCGCTTGCGCAAGCGCCATGCCTTGCGGACGCTTTTTGGTCAGTAAATGCAAAGCCATACGCTGAGCACTTTTTTGACCGACACCCGGTAAAATACGCAACTGTTTGACCAATTGGTCGAATTTGGCAGTAAGCAAATTATTATCCTTTCGCTATTAATCTTAGATATTAATAATAAAACAATCTCAAATCATAGCTATAAAAATGGGGTCGTATCATTGCGATAACAACCCCATTCTTTGACTGCTAGAGTCAGTATTTATAAGCTTTTTATATTATTTAACCCTGTTATTTAACTTTGAATAAAAGCTTAGAACATGCCTTGCATACCTGGTGGTAAACCCATGCCTGAAGTCGCGCCAGCCATGGTTTCTTCATATAGCTCATCCGCTTGGCGGACAGCATCATTGATAGCGGCGGCGATTAGATCTTCGATCATATCAGGCTCATCTTCTAAAAGACTAGGATCGATAGTTAGACGCTTGACCACATGACGACCAGTCATCGTTACTTTGACTAGACCACTACCCGCTTCGGCCTGTACTTCTTTATTAGCTAATTCTTTCTTAGCCGACTCAACATTGGCTTCGACTTTCTTTTGCATAGTTTGTGCTTGTTGCATTAAGGCTTGAATATTCATAATAGTCTCTTTTCTTTATAATAAAAAATGGGTTTAAAAACAGTAAAGCATTGAGCTGATTATAACGTTATCTTTACAGGCTGTCTAAGCCACGTGCCAAATCTTTGATAATATCTTCAGCATCCTCAAGTCCAACTGACAATCGAAGCAGACTGTCATTGACGCCAGCCTCAGCACGATCTTTAGCACTTAAACGGAAATGAGTGGTAGTCGCCGGATGAGTAATCGTGGTCTTCGCATCGCCCAAATTATTGGTGATGGAGATCATTTGCGTTGAGTCAATCACGTGCCAAGCGGCGGCCTTAGCATTAAGAGCATCAAGCGTGCCAGAATCAGAAGCGCTAGCTTTGACCTCAAAGCCCATAATCGCTCCATAACCATCTTTCATATGATGCTGACGAGTAGCTAGCTCATGCGCTGGATGATCTTTTAGACCAGAGAAATGCACCTTACTAACCTTGGGATGATTAAGCAAAAATTCAGCCACTTGATTGGCATTAGCACAATGCGCTTGCATGCGCAGTTTGAGAGTCTCCAACCCCTTGGTAAATACCCAAGCGTTAAAGGGGCTCATGCTAATACCGCCTGAACGCACTACGGTAAATGCTTCCTGCATGAGCTTATCACTACCAACTAGCGCGCCGCCTAACACGCGACCTTGACCATCCAAATATTTAGTAGCCGAATGAATAACCACATCAGCACCCAAATCTAGCGGACGCTGAATAGCAGGGGATGCAAAGCAATTATCAACCACTAATAAGATATCATTAGCCTTTGATAACTCACTCAAAAAGCCAATATCGCAGATTTGTGCTAGCGGATTGCTTGGGCTTTCGCAATAAATGAGCTTAGTATTAGGCTGCACTGCTGCCGCCCAAGCGTCATTATCAAAGCAGTCGACATAACTAACTTCCACGCCAAATTTGGCCATATAATTATTAAACAGCCCAATGGAGGAGCCAAATAATTGATTAGCGGCTAGTAGATGATCGCCGGCTTTTAGATAAGCCAAACACATGGTCAAAATAGCGCCCATACCTGATGCAGTAGCCACGGCGCGCTCGCCATTTTCAAGAGCTGCTAAGCGCCGCTCAAAGGTGCGAACGCTAGGATTGGTGTGGCGCGAATAGACATTACCAGTCTTAGTACCATCAAAATGACCAGCGGCATCACTAGCTGAGCTGTACACATAAGAGCTAGTCGTAAAAATAGCTTCAGAATGCTCACCTTCATCGGTACGGTGTTGACCCGCACGCACAGCGATGGTTTGCATACCATAATCAAGACTCAAATCTAAGGCGTCTGAGCGCCAATTGCTATCCAAACCACTGTCGTCATTATCCTGCTGTTGCGCTGGTGTTTGGCTCATAGTTTTTCCGTAGTAAAGGTTTATTCTGTAGTGACTGTCAATGTAGCTGTTAGCCATGGCTTTAGGCTGCACAATATCATATCATGCCTCTGCGTTTGAGACACCTGCTAAGCTTTTTTTACACCTTTGATTTTACAAAACATAATTTTTGCGTTAAAGCTAACGATAAAAAATTTAACGTATTTTTTATAGGCAGATATCCTTGTACCTGCTAAGCTTGGCAAAAATAATTTTGTAAAGTAGCAGTGGTTATTGCGCTTAAGCTCACACGCATTGCTATTAATTGCACACTACTAGGCTACTGAAAAAAATCTTAGTCCATTAAGGCCAAGCTATTATGTCGGTGAATATGTATATAAGTAGATTGACCCTGAGCCTGACTCTTGGCTTATCTTTGAGTATGGTGGGCTGTCAAAGTTTACCTGAGGTAGCGCATTTACCAAAAAGCAAAGCATTGTCTGCACGTCTCAATGCTTTGTATGAAAAAGAAAACTCATTAAACGATAGCGACTCAACTCAACAGCTATCTGAAGAAGCGCTTGCTAATGCAGACGCTCCGAATAAAACAGTTGCAGCAAATTTAGAAAATACGCAGAACGATACTGATGTCGAAGCTATCAGTGAACTAGAAAGTGACGAAACTAGCAATATCAATACCGAGCCCAACGAAATAGCCAACAGCGGAAATAATACCGATTTGGTGGCCGCAATTAGTGAGCAAAATCAGATTCACCCTGATTTGTCAGGCTACCACCCTATCGTTACCGGAGCCAATGCTTTCGCCGCTCGTAGTGTGTTGACTGACATGGCTACTCGAAATATCGATGCTCAATATTATATTTGGCACAACGATCAATCCGGTCAGTTGCTACTCAAAGACTTATGGGAAGCGGCTGAACGTGGCGTTATCGTGCGTTTATTGGTCGATGACTTTAATAGTAGCAGTGATCTGGATCAGCAGTTGCTGCGCTTTTCGAACCATCCCAACATAGCAGTACGTATAGTCAATCCGCTGATGCATCGTAAATTTCAGGCCTTAAACTTTGTCACTGGGCTGCCGCGTATTAACCGTCGCATGCACAACAAGAGCATGACTTTTGACAAACAAATCACTATCATCGGTGGCCGTAATATCGGTAACGAATACCTTAGTAATGATCAAAATAGTCAATTTGCAGATTTAGATGTATTACTTATCGGCAAAGTCGTGGCTGATATTGATAATAGTTTTGGCAGTTATTGGTCAGCGCCAATCTCCTATGATATTGAAACTTTAGTGAGCTTTAATAAAGATGAGCCTACGGATTTTATAACCGGCTTAGATCAGCTCGATGAAGATGAGAAGAACGATAGCCAAAGTAGCTTATCAGTATATAGATCCGCAATCGAGGATTCCTCTATTGATACGGATTTATTGAATAAGCGTATCCCCTTTCGTTGGACGGATATGCAGTTTTTGAGTGATGATGTCGGTAAGTTGACCAAAAGTGTGGCTGTCGATACCAATTTGGTGCAGCAGCTACGTACCTTACTTGGTCGCCCTTCTAAAGAGCTAACTATTATCTCTTCCTATTTTGTACCTACCAAAGATGGGGTAGATACTTTAGTAGAGCTCGCCGAAGCTGGCATTACTATTAAAATACTGACTAATTCTTTCGATGCTACTGATGTGACTGCGGTACATTCTGGTTATAGTCAGTGGCGACCTAAGCTGCTAAAGGCCGGTATAAAAATATATGAATTGAAATCAACGGCTAGTGAAGAGAATCGTGAAAATAAGCTTTGGAAAGCTCGAAGCCAGTCTTCTACCAGCTTACACGCCAAAACCTTTGCCATTGATGATCACCAAGTGTTTATTGGTTCTTACAATGTCGATCCACGCTCAGCGAATATCAATACTGAGATGGGTGTCATTATTAATGATGATGAGCTAGCACGCCAGCTCCATGAATCGCTAAGTGCCGATTTATTAACTCAAGCTTATGAAGTCAAGCTGACCGATGAGGGTCATTTGCAGTGGCATACTATCGAAGAGGGTGCGGTAAAGATTTATGAGGCCGAGCCACGAGTAGGTTTCTCTGATCATATTTGGCTAACTATTATGTCTTGGTTGCCTATTGATTGGTTACTATAGATTGCGGCTGAATCTAAGCTAAGAGAGCATTCTCTTAGCTGTTATTTATTGCCGCTCGATATCTCAACATTGTTTTTTATAATAGACGGTTATTTTAATGGCCGTTGTAATGCACTGCTTGTATACGGAAAAATAACTAACCATGCCTTCTCGTCCTCAATATGCGCTAATGTCTCCTAAAGACAGAAATATAGTGATTTTTGTTTGCCTCACTAGCGCTATCACTTTTTTCGATTTTTTGATTTATTTGTATATGGCAGATTATATCTCTTCTGCTTTTTTTCCATTGAATGCTGATCCTCGTGTTACTAGGTTACAAGGTTTAGGCTTGTTCGCTATTGGCTATTTAGCTCGTCCCCTTGGCGGCGTTATTTTTGGTCGTTATGGCGATATTAAAGGACGTAAGCCTTTATTATTAATAAGTATATTAGTTACTGCCATTTGTATGATTGCCATGTCAGTACTACCTACTTACGCTCAATGGGGCTTGATGGCACCTATTTTATTTATTGTTTTACGGTTAATTCAGGGTATGGCATTCGGCGTTTACGTGCCTTTATCTTGGATATACATCGCTGAGCAAGTGCCGCGTCAATATTTATCTGTGGGTTGTAGCTATGTGACCGCTAGCTTCTTCGTTGGGGTGTTATTTTCTAACGCGTTTTTTGTCTGGCTGACAGGCTCAATGACTCCTGTTCAGTTATTGGATTATGGCTGGCGTGTGCCTTTTATTTCTGCTGCCGTATTAAGCTTTTTACCGCTATTTGCGTGGCGTTTTATCAACGAATCGCCGTTTTTTATTGAAATGCAATCGCAAAAAGCTTTGCATAAAGCCCAAGCCAATGAGCCTTTTACTTTACTATTGAAGCATTGCAAGCATTCGGTATTTTTGGGTCTTATGCTTAGCCTAATCATTGCCAGTATTACTACCGTAGTCGCCTTACTGTTGCCAAGCTTGATTGAACTGCGCTTTATTCTAGATACCGATTTGTTCGGTTTTTCGCATAGTTTAGGGATTGTTTTTATGATTTTTGGCTGTGTTTTCTACGGTATTATTTCCAATTACGAAAACTTCGGCAAAATACTAGTGATAGGTTCAATATTATTAATCGCTCAGATGTTCGCCTTTTATTATCACTTGCAAGCAGGCGGTGATTATATTTTGATTATGTACGCGCTATTGGGCTTTTTTGCCGGTATTGTGGGCATGGTGCCAGCTATTTTTGTTCAACTGTTTCCGACTAATGTTCGTCTGACTGGTATAGCCCTTTCTTATAATGTGATGTATGCCATTGTCGGTGGTACTTTACCTTTTATTCTCGGTTATGCCACCTCATATATTAGCTTCTCGCCGGCGCTATACATCGCCTTTATTAGCGCTATAGGTATTATGATTGGGCTATATTTCTATCATTTACCCGAATCTAGAAAGCTTGATCGTATTATTTAAATCGTATTATTCAACGACTAATCCACCTAAATATTGGCCTCGGCTAAAGCAACACTGCTAGTAATGCAAACCCTTTATTATAAAAATTACTAGCAGCAGCCTGTTGCACCCAGATGCCAACCTATTTCCAAAAAGAGTTTTATAGTTATGATTGATATGACCAATAAACGCTTGTCAGTAGCACCAATGATCGATTGGACTACCACAGATTATCGTTATTTTGCTCGCCTGTTTAATCCTCATGTCTATCTCTATACGGAGATGATTAGCACTGGGGCGTTGATACATGGTAATCGCGCGCGGCATTTGCGTTTCGATGAGCGTGAGCATCCTATAGTCCTACAGTTAGGCGGTGCCGATATCACCGAGATGACCCAATGTGCTGAGTTTGCACAGCAGCATCATTATGATGAGGTCAATATAAATGTCGGCTGCCCCTCTGATCGAGTGCAGCACAATAAGATAGGCGCTTGTCTAATGGCTGAGCCGGATACTGTGGCAAGCTTAGTCAAACACATGCAAGCGGCTGTTGATATTCCGGTGACTGTCAAGCATCGCATTGGAATTGATGATTTTGACAGCTATGAGTTTATGAAAGATTTCGTTGAGACCGTGTCAGCTTCTGGCTGTAATCGTTTTATCGTCCATGCTCGTACCGCTTGGCTGCAAGGCCTTAGCCCTAAGCAAAACCGCGAAATACCACCACTACGTTATGACGATGTTTACCGTCTAAAGCAGGACTTTGCTGAACTTGAGATTGAGATCAATGGCGGTATCGAAACGGTGCAGGATATCGAAGAGCATCTACAACACATTGATGGGGTGATGATTGGACGTGCTTTTTATCACAACCCTTATCTGTTAGCAGAAGCTAATAGCTTATGGGGCGAGCCGGCGCCGAAGCGCTCTGATATTTTGGCAGAAATGTACCCTTATCTTCGTCAACAAATAGCGCAAGGTGAAGCGCTACCAACGATGTCTCGGCACTACTTAGGGCTATTTCAAGGCTTGAATGGCGCACGAAAATGGCGACAAGCTTTAAGCGGTAAGCCTAGTCTAACCGTTGAAGATATCGAAGCAGCAGCCGCTGAGGTGTTAGCGCTTAATCCTGATGTTTGATCGGTTAAGCTCAGCCAAAAGACCTCTCTTCAAATTAAGAGACTTGCAATAAATACTGCCACATGGCCAAACCATTATTTATGATATGTAATAATATGGGAAGCCATAGCGAGCCCGACTTGTAGCGGGCATAACAAAATATCATTGCCAGTAAGACGATAGTACTGATTTCGTATAAGCCATATTGCAAATGCATAATGGCAAATACCAAACTAGTGATCAGACTAGCCATCAGCGCTCCATGTTTCCCTGCTTTCGCTCTCGCCTCTACTGCCGATAGCGAGCTTGAGACATACCTTAGCGAAAACTGCTCTTTAAGCGCTGACCAGATGATACCTCGAAACACTAGCTCTTCATAAATAGGCGCGACAATCACCATAGCGATGATTAATAGCCATACTGAGCTGACCGAATCATATAGAGGATCAACGAATAACGAAGGTGATTTATCTAAGAGATAAGTCAGCGCTTGACTGCCGATCATAAATATCAATAACAGCGCAAAGGTGCCGATAGCTACTTTCAAACTAAAGCGCTTTAGCGCTAGATAATCAACAACACTGCCGCCTTTCAAGCGAATCAGCAGCACTATCAAAGCGCTTAAAAACACCAAGCTTAAGAAGATAGAACTACTAACAATAGTGCCATTACCACTAGCAAAATAAAAAATATCCGCTACTGTTTGCGCCTTAGTGGCCGGCAATAGCAGCTTGCCGGCAATATAAACACCCAACAGCTGGCTTGCAAAAAAAGCGAGCACCATACCCGCTAGCAGCGCCATAGCTTCAAAAAGGGAGAATAGTGGCGATGCTTGTTGAACCTGAGGCGATGAGCTTGGAGATTCCGACATAAATAAGCACTCAGCAGGATAATAAAGGCTACAAGCTAACAGAATAGCTGGTTAAATGAAGTCTGCTACTACTTGGGCAACTGCTGCTCAATGATATCCAATACCAAGGCCGACACTGATTCTGGATGCTCCAGCGGAAACATATGACCGCCTGCGTGAGTCTGAAAATCCATGCCCAAACGCGCTTTTATTTTGTGTGGGAATTTACGCTTCATAAAGATACTTTCTTCGCCAATGATGAGCTTAGCTGGTGGCTTTGGCGCTTTGTTTGGCGTCAACCAATACATCGATGGATTCGTCCGAAACACCGCCACTTCATTTCTCTTAGGAATAGCTAAGGTGACTTTGCCGTCAGCACGCTCATTTAAGCCATGCTCGATATAGCCCTTAAAGCTACGCTCATCAAAACTCTTAAAAAAACCTTTATTACGCATTTGCTCATAAGCGTCAGCGCGACTGTCCCAAACATCACGCCGATGTTTGGAGATGCCTGAGGGTGATAATTTATCCATTAAGCGATTATTCATCAGTGGCAATTTATCTGCTGTCTTTGCCAAATGCATAAATAAGTTACTAGGCCCATATATCAAAGGCGGATCCATTAACACTGCTTGATTGAATTGTTTTGGCGCACGGTATAAGGCTTGCAAAGTACACATAGCCCCTAAGGAATGACCTACAGCGACTACTTGTGCAACGCCATGACGCTTGCAACTATCAGCGACACTATCGATGACTTGCTGCGTCAAGCTACGCCATTGATCGTCCACTGGATAGCCTACGGTATCTCCTAGCATAGCGATGTATTCAATAGTAAAAAACTCGTCTAATCCAGCAAAAAAAGGCTCATAAACGGCGCTTGGCATTCCATTAGCATGAGCAAAATGCAGCACTGGCTTTTGGGTTATTTGTGATACTGGCAGTTGCGCAAATCTCTGCGTTACATTCTCACTCACACTCATGATGGGCTCTCTATTATTCTAGTAATTAAAAGTAGTTTTATTAGGGCATTAATCAGTCAATATATTAATGCATCTATCAATGTCATCTAAAAAATCAATATCAGTTATAGCAAAAGGCTGAGCTATTTACTAGCTCAGCCTCAACACTGACAACAATAAGTTTTAGCTTGACGATCACTATTAACGCATCTTAGCGTTACCTTCTTGCTGTGGCAGCATATCAAGATTAATACTTGAACCCACGCCAGCGCCTAATTTTACGGCAAAGCGATCCATGAATAACTGGAACGGATCTACTGGCGAGTAGTTCACTATATTATTAAGCTCTAATTGCTTCTCTAAGCTAGCAATACTGCCTTTTTTATCTGCTAAGCCCAAAGCAATAGACTGCTCGCCTGTCCAAAATAGCCCTGAGAATAATTTATTAGCTTCAGGATCTTTGAGACGATCGCCGCGACCTTCTTTTACCGCATTGATAAAGTGCTTATGGGTATTTGCTAGCACCTTCTCAACGTGCTGCTCTTCATAATCAGTAAGCGGGCGCGACAGACTTAATATATCTTTATACTCACCGGCGGTAATAGTACGATCTTCAACACCGACTTTATCCATCAAACCTTCAATATTATAACTTGGCATAATAACCCCGATCGAGCCTACCAAACTTGAAGGATTGACATAGATCTCGTCAGCAGCCGAAGCAATATAGTAAGCACCAGAAGCGCCAATATCACCGATGACCGCATAGAGCTTTTTATCAGGATACTGTTTGCGCAGATCAATCATGGTTTGCCAGATTTCATCAGACTGAACGGGCGAGCCGCCAGGTGAGTTGATATCTAAGGCCACCGCTTTTGCATTCTTATTTTCAAAAGCGCGAGTCAAAGCTTCGTTGACATCATAAGCATTGGCAACATCACCGTTGCTAATGACGCCTTGTAGCTCAACCACTGCCAAATGCGGTGAGCTAGTATCCATGCCTTCTAGGCCAGTAGGCGTTTTGGTACTACAGCCACGGCTAAAAGTGAAGAATAGCAACAAGATATAACCAAAGGTAAGTAGCTTAAAAAAGATACTCCAACGCCTAGAGCGGCGCTGCTCTTCAACACTGGCTAATAAGGTTTTTTCGATAAGACGCCATTCTTGTCCGCTTGGCTGATTAGCTGGTACCTGTTGCAGAGGTGCCGGCTGATTTACCGAGTTATCAGGACGTTTGTTAGGGTCTGGTGGCCAGTTGGGCATATAACTTCCTAAGTTAAGATCGATCTAAACAAGGTATAAATATCGTATATAAGAGTGCACTAAAAAATAGATAGCTCTTATATTGAGCTTGCTACATAAGGATGCAATTATAAATAATAAACAGTCTACTAATTATGGTGGCATTATAACCAAGGTTCAATAGTAAAAGGTGACCTTATTGCATCAGTAATGTTAGAGGCTGTGTATTGGCCTAGCTATTTACTGCTATTAATAATTATCCTCAAGCATTAGTGCCACTTCTAGAGGTTGCTCATCGTAAGTCATTACTTGATTAGTCTGTTGCATATTCAATACTTCTGTCGATACCCTTGAGCTGCTATGACTTAGCCAAGTATTAGAATTAAAAGATGCTTTGCTCATATCTAGCGCAAAAGGCTCGGCGCGACACAGCAATGCCCACAACTGCCAACTACGTTTATGAGTGGCACTATCGAGAACTAGCCGCGACGGAGTTGTAGGCTTTATTGTAGAGTCAGACTTAGCTTCATTTAAAACAGGCAGCTTTTTATTATCAGTGAGCGTTTGCACAGTGGCTTTAGTAGGCTGCTGAGGATTACTAGCATTATAATGCACAACCGCTATTGGCAGATGGCTAACGATAGCCACACTACAATCCCAGACGCTAGCATCATCAATCTCGCTCCAACCAGTTAGCGCCTGTAAGGTTAATTCTCCGCTCAAATCTTGCCACTGCTTACCTTGCTGACAGTCTTGCGCGCTGATGAGAGGTTTATGGGTGGCTGCCGACTGTCCTTTCTTTAACTCCTTTTGCGGTTCTTGTTGTAGTGCCTCCCAAAGCTCATGCCGCCCCGCCTGCCAATATTGAGCGGTTGGTAACGATTGGCTCAATCGTGCCACAGTCAACGGTAATAGTGACTGAGTTTGCGAGCCTTGCAAGTCTTGAGAGCTTTTAGCAACTTTAGACTCTGCTTGAATATTCTTACCTTTGTTGGCGTCAGACATAGTTGCCGTCAAAGCTAAATCGCTATTTTGCACGATAATGCCTTGCAAGTTTTTTATAGCGAGCGTCCGTAGTTGCTGCTCCAATATTTTCGCAAGCTTATCAGCACTCAAGGAACTTGGCCTACTATCCTCACCTTGCACTCTATGATCTCCCAAAAATAGCCAACTTATCTTATCTTGGTCTAATAGCGCTTTATTCCCTTCACTTTGATTAGTCTTATTTTTATCAATAGGATAAATGAGTAATGCCGCCGTTAAATAACGATCGCCTGTAGGCAAAATATAGAGTGTTGGCGTCTGAGAAAAGGACTGCTGATTGGCATAAAGAGTCATGAGTAAAAGTGTTAGGGGCGGTAGCGATAATAAGCGACTGAGCAAACCACGCGGTAACAGCCATGGCAATATCACCAGCGCAGCCATCAATAACATAGCAAAATTGATGGGCGTATATAACCAAGCACTGCTTAGCATTGGCAGAGTCGTCAACCACTCAATCAATTGATGCAAGTAACTGACAATGCTACTAACTAACGCCCAAATACTATCCGCAATAGTCGGTGATACTAGATAGCAAAGCCCCGCTAGTAGATTCAACGGTACAATGACCCAACCGAATAAGCCAATAGCAAATAAGTTGATCACTAGCCCCCATAGCGAAACTTTGCTAAATAACAATAAAGTGATGGGCAGCAGCGCAATAAATAACCAAAACTGCAATCTGAAGATACGTTTGAATAGTAGCCAACTTCTACTACTAAAAACAGTTAACTTAATAAAGCTTGGCCAATTTTTAGTAAATCTAGACGAGCTAGTGGAGGATGATAGAGATGATGAAGGATAAGAAGAGTTAGAGTCTAAAGTTTGGCTTTGTAGCGCATCATCGTATTTCAATAATAACGCTACTGCAATAAACGACAGCCAGTAACCCGCTTGCCATAAGACATAGGGATCTATCCAGGCCATGACTATAGCTAACGCCAATAGCACACGCATGGTGCTAATAGGCACTAACGTTAAGCGCACGAGACCTATTGCTAACAGCATCCAAGCGGTGCGCGCTGCGGGTACATCAAAGCCCGTAAATAACGCATAAATAAAAGCTGACGCTATCATCACCCACCAACGCACTTGCCAACGTGGCACTGTGCGATAGAGTGCTGGATAAAAGCGCTGAACCAGTAGCACTGCAATAGCCGCCAACATAATAGCCATAAACAGCACATGAGTGCCTGATATGGCTAATAGGTGTGAAATACCTGCTAGCTGATACAGATCTTTAGTTTCACGATTGATTAAGCTGCGATCACCAGTAAGTAGACTTAGAGTCACTGCTTGCGCTTGTTGTTCAATAGCCGTTTTGCTTGACCAATCTTGATAGAAATGCTGACGTAGAGTAAGACGCCAATGATCAATAGTAATACGTACTCGCTGCCAATAAGAATTAGCGTCATCAGTGGCTAGCGCTAAGTTTGATGTGTCTCCAGTTGCTGAACTCACAGTAATAATAGTCGCTACCCCATCAATATGACGAGCGCGTAGCCAACGATAACTATCAAAGCCAGTTGGATTATTTAGCGTTTGCTCAGAGCTAGCTAGCGGCGCTAGTGATAAGGTCATTAATACCTGTGCACCCGGCTGCAGATTATTGAGAGCCACAATACTAGGATCATCGTTTGCTTTTTTAGGATATAAGCTAAGCAATACCCGCCGCTGTTGCGACTGATTACTTTCGGGCAGAGTATTACTAGCATTTTCGATACTTTGAATAGCTAACTCATCAGCCGTTAGCTCAGCTGTCAGTGGCACTATGTGGCTTAAAGTAGCGACTTGTCGATAGCCACTATTGGTATTGGCATCATAGACACTATCGCTAATGCCTTCGATAGTCACCCAAGCTTGTACTCGCGTTGCTGCGGTTACCTTTGTGAGCTCTAATTGTTGATGCTGAGTTAACGCCTGTAAAATACTACCGGCAAGTAAAGCTAGCGCTAATGACGCTACGATTAGATAACTAATGGCTTTGACAAGTAAGCGGCGAGTGTGGTTGCTATTTATTGAAGGTTTTTTTGAAGAAGTTACGGTTAAGCTTGTCTTTGGGGAATTGCTATCAGCAGCTAGAGCTAATGAAGGTTTTGAGGAGGGTTCTATAGAAGACTCTGTAGCAGTCTGGGTAAAAGTTTCTGTAGAAACTTCTGAAGCTAATTGCTCTATTACTGGTGATATTGTTGGTGACGACACTAAAGCCGTCCGCAGCTTAAAAACAATTAAAACAACAGCAATAAGTAGCAAGGGTAAAAACAAACCACTACTAGCCTCTGTGAATGGTAGGCTGTCTAGCAAAGCTAAAGGGATATCAGCCGCTACCGTTAATACGCCAATCATAGCGACTATAATTAAAGTGCCAATCAACCAATACACTGGCACTCCTCAACTGTTGATTTAGGTTTTTATCGTCTGATGGCGATAGTATTCGCCCTTATATTGACCTATACTAAATAGCTTAATTCAAAAAAATATCACCTTAAAAATTTTATCAAAAATTCATTTCTAAGCTTTAGATCGCTACCGTCTCATCATAGCACTATTAATAATGATATACTTTTGACTAAAAACGTAATTGCCTATCTGTTGGCTTATTTGTTACCAACGGGCGATAATTAACGACTAAAGGCAAGCTTGTGTCCAAAAAACGTCTGAAGAATCTACTTCCTACTCCCGAACAAATCTTAAATAGTCGCAGTCTAAAATTATTTGCTCCGCATTTAGCGGATCCTAGGTTATGGCAATTCAATCGTCACAGCTTGAATAAAGCGGTTTACATTGGTGTGCTCAGTGCGTTTTTTCCGCTACCAGGACAGATGCTGCTAGCATTGATTGGTGCGCTCATTTTCCGCGCGAATGTGCCTATGGCGCTTGGTCTCACTTGGATTACTAATCCAATAACGACTCTGCCTATCTTTTATGCAGGCTATTATATTGGCGCAAAAATTATTGATGTGCCGATGATTAGCTTACGGCTAATTGGGAGGATGATTGCTGATTTTAGCTTGTGGGTATTATCGGATGGCGCCAATCCTTTTGTCACTCATAGTGGCAAGGTTTCGATTACTGCTTTTTGTTTGGGACTGACCATTTTAGCCATTATTACTAGTATCGTTTGTGGTCTAGCCTTCAAAGCCATATGGCGTTATAAAACGGTAGTCAGTTGGCAAAAGCGGCAAAGACTACGTATTAATAAAACGCCAAAACCTTAACACTTTAAAATCTTAATGCTGCAAAACTTCAAGAATGTAGCATTACAGAAGCAGCTAGCTTCGTTGATGATTGTCTAAGGCCTCAAGAATATTATCTTTAAACTGCTTGTCCATCACCTGCGTAGTAATGACTTTATCATCTTTGGTCAAACTGTATTGCTTACCCACTGCCGTCTCTTGTACTTCTAAATAATAATCTACACCAGCTAAGGTAATGGCATCAAATATTGCGGTTAGTTGCTCTTTTTGTCCTTCTATATCTACTCGATTGAACGTTTGAGCGTCGATATAGGGAAACAAAGGACCATCACCTTCCTCAGCGCACCCAAAAGCGGCGATAGGATCGTCTTCCTTGCCCTCAACCTTGCTCTCAATAATATCTACTAAACTCATAGTATAATACTCATAATTTAATATAAAAATACCATACCATTGGGCTTTGTTAAAAACAACGGCTGCTATTGAGAGTTATGATATTTCTTCTAACGGTTAGCTTGTTATTTGTAACTGACTATCTATAACTCACTGTCACTAGCTTTCTGCTATTGGTTTTTTGTTAGTAATTTTCCCAATGACCATTACGTAATAGGAGCTGACGATCCGCTAGAGCGGCGAGGCTGCGATCATGGGTAACCATTAATAATGCCGTTTTCATAGTGCTCTGTAACTCTGATAGTAGGCCAAAGACACTCTGCGCATTATCATAATCCAAGTTACCGGTAGGCTCATCAGCTAAAATAAGCGAAGGCTTAGTTACCAAAGCGCGAGCAATAGCTACACGCTGACGCTCACCGCCAGATAGCTCACCTGGTCGATGCTCTAAACGATGGCCTAAACCGACGTTTTCTAAAATTTCAATGGCTTGCTTGCGGGCTTCGGTAGTCGATACTTTTGGGCGCATGAGCAGCGGCATAGCGACGTTTTCTATCGCCGTAAATTCAGCTAACAGATGATGAAATTGATAAATAAACCCTAAGTACTTATTGCGCATAGCACCGCGTTCGGTCTCATTCATATGATTAAGGCACTGTCCATGCAACCAAACCTCACCGCTAGTGGGCGTATCAAGACCGCCTAATAGATGCAATAAGGTACTCTTTCCTGAACCACTGGTCCCGACGATAGCTACACGTTCACCAGCATGGATATTCAGATCTAATCCAGTCAGTACTTGAGTATGCACTGCCCCTTCATCATAAATCTTGCTGATATTGCTTGCCTTCAAAATAGCTGACATTGCGCTTCCTTTATTCTCTATTTTTCATTAACTAAAATTTTTTAGATATTTATAGTTAGACAAATTACTCATAACGTAGCGTTTGTGCCGGTTGGATTTTCGCCGCACGACGTGCCGGATAAATTGTCGCCAAAAAGCTTAGCACGAATGAAGCACCCGTAATTAGCATGACATCTGCTAAACGCAACTGTGAAGGAAGATAGTTAACAAAATAGGCATCGAATAAATTCAGACCAAAAGCTTGATTGATAAAACCTAAAATGTCGCTGACAGTAAGCGCAAATATGATACCTAGTATCGTCCCTGCTACCGTACCAATCACCCCAATCACTACCCCTTGCACCATAAATACTTGAGTAATCAAGCGCGGAGAAGCGCCAAAGGTTTTCAAAATAGCAATATCAGCTTTTTTGTCCGTCACTAGCATCACTAAGCTTGAAACAATGTTAAAGGCGGCTACTAAGATAATTAGGAACAATAACAAGCCAACCATAGCCTTTTCCATCTGGATAGCACCAAATAAGTTGCCATGGGTTTGTGTCCAGTCGCTAGGATATAGCTGAGTCGGCGCGATGCTAGCCGCTTTTTGCGCCGCTATTGGTGCTTGAAAGATATCATCAAGTTTTAAGCGAATACCTTGGGCGCCAGGAGGTAATCGTAGCAGTTTTGCCGCATCATTCATCGGGATAAAAGCTGCTAATGTATTTACATCTGGACTAATATCAAAGATACCAGTCAAAGTAAAACGTTTAAACCTAGGGATAACCCCAGCTGGTGATGGCGAGGCTTCAGGCAAGACTAAAGTCACCTTGTCACCGATATTAAGACCGAGCGACTGCACCATCTCTAAACCTAGCACGATATTGAAATCGCCACCTTGCAAGGTATCAATGCTGCCTTCCGTCATATGATTATTAATAATAGAAACGTTCTTTTCGTACTCAGGATCAATACCAGTGACCATAATTCCAGCCACTTGACCGTTTGAGGTCAGCATTCCTTGTAATTGAATAAAGGGCGCCACTGCTGCCACTTCTGGATCTTCAGCTTTGATCCGATCTGCAAGCGGCTGCCAATCACTAATGACCTCAGTTGAAGTCACAGTGGCTTGTGGCACCATGCCAAGTATTCGGGTCTTGAGCTCACGATCGAAACCATTCATTACCGATAATACTGTGATAAGTACCGCAACTCCAAGAGTCAAACCTATCATGGAAATTAAAGAAATAAAGGAGATAAAGCGGTTACTGCGCTCAGCTCGGGTATAGCGCAAGCCAATAAATAATGCTAAAGGACGAAACATAGTCAAACTCTTTATCTTATTCAAATGCGTTTCTATGCATTGACTATTATTAGCGGCAAAATATACCACTATAGCCAAATAAGTAGGCATATAAACATGGTTTTAGACAGGTCTATTATCTTAGTTAACCAGTAATCATGCTGAAGTGCTACATCACACTCTGGTAAAAGGGGGATAGTTTGACACAATTATCATAATATATGCCAATGATTAGCATAAACTATCAGGATTTTTTGGTAAAACAATACTCTTTGTTATTATTTTTAATGTGAGGCTTGCTATTGTTTGCCTCCATACCTATATATTAAATGCTAAGGACGAATGTCATTAACCCATCATCGTGGTTTGGTAGCTAGCTTAATAAAGCATCGATATACCTAAGACCATAGTTTTAGCGGATGTATTATATATCTCTGAGCTAATGGCTTACTGCATTAGTTGCGTTTAATAATTATTACAGCTTGCTGTCCCAACTTCACCACTGATCTAAGTTTGAGTATCCCCATGACCATTAATTATCATTATAAGAACGTACAGTCTCCTACCAAAATCACTTTATCTGACGAACAAACTGCTGGTCACGCTGATCATTGGCGTATTTTGACCAGCGATATGAGTGAGGATGTCCCTGAATGGCTACAGCAAATGATTGACCACGCTGCTATCCCTAAAGGTCTTAATGGTAATGCTAGCGCACAAGACAGCTGCTTATTGTTATCTGAAAACCAACCTTGCCATATCAATCAAGTGTTAGCGATGAAAGAGGGCCGACCTGAACGCTTTATTAATGCCTATCCCTGTGTCGATAGCCCTTATGGCATGACCTGCAAAATCGAGCGTATGATAGTTAACGAAAACTCGCACGATGCAGTATTACGTTTGCGTAGCAGCGATGGCAGCATTATTTATGCTTTTGATCAGCTCTACACTCCTAACCGTCATTTGTATGAACAAGGTACTTCTTATTTTGTGAATTTCAGCGCTTGGGCGCATGAGATCTCTATTAGTGAACAAAACGAGGTGATCAAAGTTGAAGACGAAGAAGCCATTCGTTATCACCGCGCTTTTAATGACATTGTAGCCGCTAATGACGGCAAAATACCTGATGATTTGCAGGAACAAATCAAAGCTTGGCAACCGCAGACCAAAGAGCAAATGGCACCAGTGGAGATCAATCTTGGTCACATGTGCGCCTACTTATTTGGCGATACTTTAGGGCAAGAGGACGAAGCTTGGTGTCAGGGACAAGTACTAGGCAAACAACAAACTGTCTTTAACGGCAAGCCTATTACTCTCTTTGATGTGGTGATATTGCGTGAGCAAGACGCTGATCCTTTTGTCGTGCGTATCGGCGCTTGTAGCACTGATGAAACTCAAGCTATTAAAGTGCACGACTATGTACAAGCCAATATTTGGTTGCAAGCAGCGATTTATAAAGAAAATCAAAAGCCTCAAGCTTAAGTTAAATTTATAGAGTTATAGCTTGAATAGTTCTCAATGAAAAAGCCCCTAACATTGCGTAGGGGCTTTTTTTATATAAAAGATAGGCAATGATTAAGCTAAGGTTGTCATTGATTTGATATTTTTGAATAGCTCTTTTTGCTCAGTGCTTGGACGCGCCGTTTGCAAAGCCATCAATTGTGACATATCGCCTTCTACGCGAATTTTGCCACTCATAAAGGCGCCCATAATCTCATTCATATCGAAATCAGTGATGATAGACTGTAGCGTACTACGATCAAGCAATAACGTTGTTGTTGCTTCAGAGTTTAAGCCTTTGTGTAGCAAGCCATTAGCAAAGTTACTTTCGATCACTTGCTCATCATCAGTAACTTTTAGATTGATGACCATATCTGCTAACGCAGGCGGTAGATTTAACTCACCCGCTTCATTACCCATTTGCTCCACTTGTTCAAACCAAGTATCTGTCAAAAAAACAGCCATATTATTGTCCTTAGTAGGTGCTCATTACCAATACTGGCTTCTAGTAAAAGCTTGTAGTATCCGTACTAGCATCTATGATAGTTGTAAAAGTTTATTTTATTTAACGCGGTTTCATTATAAGGGTCAGTTTGATGATAAGTAAAACCTAATATTAGCGTTAATTGCTAAATTGTAACAAAAATTCATATCATGGCTGTCATTTACTATAGATTAAATGAGTTAGTTTAACGAAAAGAGCAGTAGTTTAAATATTAGCGGCTGTGTTTTACAGAATATTTAGTGAGAGACCACCTTGAAAATAGCTAGTGAAAAGCACTAACGATATCAACGACCTATCAGACAATTATTTTAATATCAACTAGATGCTAGTTAGTAGCTCTATAATTCAAGCGCTCATTATAATAAGTTGTCTGATAAGTTATTTACCAAAGAGTTTGTATTTTAGCGCATGAGTTTGATGATATTTAATTAAGTTTGCGTTACAATACCCTTAAACAGAGTCGGGAGTTTTAACTAAACGTTACCTGAACATGTTTTTTGTCAGCAGTCGCTAGCATATATCTGTTCTTTATCAGCTTTTGTTACAGATTAATGTCAGCCTATATTTCGGTCGATATTTAGTCTCTTAGTGTTTATTAGCTATTTATTTTTGATAGCTGTGCGATAACTAAGTCATTAACGGTCGAATATGAGTATCTTTTAACTTTAACGATATATTAATCATCCTAACCTTGCATAATCATGTTATTTGCTTCATTAGCATTTTCATGACTCAGTAAGCATTGAGACAGCAAGCGTTTGGCTCACTAGTTAATACACCGTTACAGTGATAGGCGAAGCCTGACAACAGCATGTGCCGCAATCCCTATCTATTTTATAGCATTGCCTTTTAAACCTCAGCTTTGTTATCGTCTAGATACCGCGAAGCTTTAGTTAATTCTGTTGATAATTTAGGCTGTAAAGGAATCATCCAATGAGTTTACAAAACACAGCAGTCGCCCCTATAGACCGCGAATACGAGATCACTATCGTAAGATTCTTTACGATCATGGCTGTCGTTTGGGGCATCGTCGGCATGAGTCTCGGTGTGTTCATTGCTTCGCAGTTAGCATGGCCAGCGCTTAACTTTGACATCGCATGGCTATCATTTGGTCGTCTGAGACCACTGCATACTAATGCGGTCATCTTTGCATTCGGTGGCTGTGCCTTATTTGCTACTTCTTACTATATCGTTCAGCGTACTTGTAAGACTAGACTATTTGCACCGTACCTGGCTTGGTTTACCTTTTGGGGTTGGCAAGCGGTTATTGTGGCAGCAGTTATTACCCTGCCTTTAGGCTTAACTTCTACTAAAGAATACGCTGAGCTTGAGTGGCCAATTGATATCTTGATTGCTCTGGTATGGATTTCTTATGCCATTGTTTTCTTCGGTACGTTGATTAAACGTAAAACTTCGCATATCTACGTGGCTAACTGGTTCTTTGCCGCCTTTATTATTACGATTGCCTTGCTGCATATCGTCAATAGTATGGCGATTCCTGTTAGTGCCTTTAAGTCATACTCGTTATTTGGCGGTGCGACCGATGCGATGGTGCAGTGGTGGTACGGACATAACGCGGTAGGCTTTTATCTAACTGCGGCCTTCCTTGGAATGATGTACTACTTCGTTCCGGTGCAGATTGGTCGTCCTATTTATTCTTATCGTCTATCTATCGTTCACTTTTGGGCATTGATTGCTTCATATATGTGGGCTGGTGGTCACCATTTACACTATTCAGCGCTTCCAGACTGGACTCAGTCATTAGCTATGGTGTTCTCAATCATTCTATTCGCACCTTCTTGGGGTGGTATGATTAACGGTGTTCTTACCTTATCAGGTAGTTGGGATAAGCTACGTACCGATCCAATCATTCGCTTTATGATTGTGGCATTATCATTCTATGCGATGTCTACCTTCGAAGGGCCGATGATGTCTATTAAGACGGTCAACGCGCTTTCGCATAATACCGATTGGACAGTAGGTCACGTACACTCAGGCGCACTTGGTTGGGTAGGTATGATTACCATAGGGTCGCTATATGTGCTACTACCACGTATTTATAATAAGCCCAAGATGTACTCAATCAGCCTCATCACTACTCACTTTTGGTTAGCGACAGCAGGTACTATTTTCTATATCGTTTCGATGTGGATCTCAGGTATTGGTCAAGGCATGATGTGGTTAGCGACTAACCCTGATGGTACTTTGGTATATAGCTTTGTAGACACGGTTGAGTTCTCTCATTTCCCATATATTGGCCGCGCATTTGGTGGTCTGCTATATGTATCGGGTATGTTCGTTATGGCCTATAACGTCTATCGTACTATCAAGATGCCTGAAGGTAAGCCTGTTAATATCGCTGACCCAACGGATCATGAACCTAGTGTCGACCAAACTTCGACAGCTAAAGTATAAGGAGCGATCATGGCTGGTACACCGCATGAAATTATTGAGAAAAACACAGGCTTGTTGGTCATCTTTATCGTTATCGCTATTAGCTTTGCAACGCTAGTTGAAATCGTACCGCTGATTTATGACAACAAGAGCCCAGAGGATGGCGGGGTAAATACACCGCTTCCTGCTATGGAGCCTTGGACTGCCCTTGAGTTTGAAGGCCGTGATATCTATATCCGTGAAGGCTGTCACGTTTGCCATACGCAAATGGTACGTCCATTGCGTGCAGAAGTTGAGCGTTATGGCCCCTACTCTCGTGCTGCAGAGTCTACGTGGGATCACCCTTTCCTCTGGGGATCAAAACGTACTGGACCTGATTTAGCACGGGTTGGTGGTCGTTACTCAGAAGACTGGCAAAAGCAACATTTAATTGCGCCGCGTTCGTTAGTTCCTGAATCAGTGATGCCAGGCTTCCCATGGCTTGCTACTAATGAAGTAGATGGGGTCAAGGTACAAACCAAAATGCGTCTGTTCCGTGATCGCTTTGGTGTTCCTTATACTGAAGAGGACATCGATGGTGCTCCTGACTTAGTACTGGGTGCTACCGAACTTGATGCTCTAGTTGCCTATTTACAGCAATTAGGTACTGCAATGGAAGGACAGCGCTAATGGGCATTGGTGAATTACAAACAATTGCAACTGTTTCTGCTTTCATCGCCTTCATAGGTGTTGCTTGGTGGGCCTATTCGCCAAAAAACAAAAAACGCTTCGAAGAAGATGCACAACTTGCGCTTGATGATGAGATGAAAGATCGCTCGTCTGATGAGCAGCGCGATAAGGATAAACGATGACATTCTTTTGGAGTTCTTGGATTACCATATTAAGTATTATGTGTTGGGCGGGTATCCTCGGTGTTTTACTAATGGTTTTAAAGTATAAGCCAGAAGTAGAAGAAGACGGTACTACTGGGCATATCTATGATGGTATTCAAGAATACGATAAACCACTACCGAAGTGGTGGTTAGTGATATTCTTTGGTTCAATTATTTGGGGTGTCGCTTACTGGGTCTTTTTCCCAGCTATTCAACCTGGCAGTTGGGACGGTGTTGCTACTGTAGAAGTTGACGGTGAAGTAGTGCCGTGGACCTCAAAGAACGAGCTGTATAGCGAACTTGAAGCTAACGACAAAGTTTTCACTGAAAATTTTGAGCAAAGCATTCTTGCTAAAGCCAATGCTGCCGAAGCAACAACCATTCTCAACGAGCTAAACGCCTTACAAACGACGTTACGCCGTAGTGAAGAGCCGCCAGCAGATTTGCAAACGAAGATTGATGAAAAAATAGCAGCGCTTGCACCATCAGTTGAAAAACTATCGCAAGACCCGAATGCCTTAAAAGTAGGTAGCCGTTTGTTCTTACAGAACTGTTCGGTCTGCCATGGCTCTAATGCTAAAGGTGCGACAGGCTATCCAAATTTAACCGATAATGATTGGTTATATGGTGGCGGTGCAGATCATATCTTGACTACCCTACATAAAGGTCGCGTTGGCGGTATGACGGCATGGCGTGATCAGATTGGTGAAGATGGGGTACGTGCGGTTGCAGAATACGTACTATCTATCTCTGGCAATCAGAACGGTTATGATCTTGATCAAACTAAAGTTGCCCAAGGTGAAACCATATTTAAAGAACCGACTAACTGTGTCCTTTGTCACGGTCCAGAAGGTAAAGGTATGATTTCAACAGGGGCACCTAATCTAACTAATGATATCTGGCTTTATGGTGGTGATCGCGAAACTATCCGTGAGACCCTTCGTTATGGCCGCGCTGGTGTGATGCCTGAATGGGAAACTAAGTTGGGTAACGAGCGTATTATGTTACTCGCCGCTTATGTCTATTCACTATCAGATAGAACAGCAGCTACAGGTAATGATGTAACTGCCAAAAGCACTGCAACAGCAGCTACTGCTTCGCAAGAAGCTAGCGCTAATTAAGATAATAGCTGATAGTTAGATAACTATCTTAGAGATGAAATTTAACAAAGGGAGAACTGTTAATACAGTTCTCCCTTTTTGCTTATAAAGCTAGCTTTTCAACCTTCTCTAGAACGATATCAATAGCTTTAAAACATTGTTTTTAGAGATTAAAACCCCATTTATATTAAGGGTAATGTTAAAATATTAATTAACATATTATAAATCTTATTGATAATATTCTAGTAGTAACTAAATTTTTGTCTAGCCAGCAAGCAGACTTATTCTTTTTATGAAAGAGGCAAGTTTATGTCAGCTCCACAACCCAATAAAATCCCTGTTCAGCAGATAGATCTTGATGCTACCAAGCATCGTGTCCATCCTCGTTTTGTAAAGGGTTTTTATCAGAATATCCGTGTCATCACTATGTATGCCTTTTTGGCATTGTTTTTGTTGTTGCCATGGCTGCGTTATGACGGTAGGCAAGCTATCTGGTTAGATGTACCTTCGCAGCATTACTATATCTTTGGCATGACATTCTTGACTCAAGATTTTTATTTTATTGCTATATTTGCCATTATTGCTGCTTTTACTCTGTTTATGGTGACCGTCTACGCTGGTCGAGTGTGGTGTGGTTACGCCTGTCCACAAACTATCTGGACTCATCTCTATCAGCATGTAGAAAAGTGGGTTATCGGTGATCGTAATAAACGTATTAAGTTCGATAAATCGCCCATGGGGCCGACCAAGATCTTTAAGCGTTCGTTGATCTACTTTATTTGGTTTGCGTTCTCAGTGGTTACCGCCACTACTTTTGTCAGCTACGTCTCTGGCACTGATTTTATTTATCAAAGTTGGCAGATGATAGGATTTATTCCCTTCCCTGATTGGCCGACTTGGATATGGGTATCAGTATTTATTTTTACATTTGCTACTTACGCCAATGCTGGCTATATGCGTGAGCAGATGTGTATTCAAATCTGTCCGTATGGCCGCTTCCAAAGCGTCATGTTCGATAAAGATACGCTAGTTGTTTCTTATGATTATGATCGCGGTGAACCTCGTGGTGCACGCAAAAAAGGCACTAACCCTGATGACTTGGGTGATTGCATCGAATGTCAGATGTGTGTGCAGGTCTGCCCTACTGGTATCGATATTCGTGATGGTCTGCAAGTGGGTTGTATTCAATGTGCCGCTTGCATTGATGCCTGTAATGAGATTATGGATAAGGTCGGCTATGAGCGCGGTCTGATTCGTTATACTACTGAGCGTCAATTAACAGAAAAAGAAGATACTAAAGTAATCAGCAGGCGCTTATTCGCCTACATGGCATTGCTGTTAGTACTTTGTGGCGGCTTAGTTTATGCCTTGACTGATCGCGTCCCGTTAGAGATCGACATTCGCCGTGACCGTAACCAATTATCGTCACTGAATCAGCAAGGTATGATTGAGAACAGCTATGTGGTTAAATTGACTAACAAAACTCAAGAAGAGCATACTTATAAGATTACCCTAGAGCCTCAAGAAGGTTTGAGCTTGCAACTACGATTCAATGATGTGCCTTTAACACCAGGTGAGAGTTTCGATATGGCAGTAAGTATCTATGGTGATCCAGCGATTGTTGAACCCGGTCAAACACCGGTCACGCTAAATGTAGAGAGCGAAGATGGTAAATATAAAGTCAGTAAGGATAACGTCTTTACCACTCAAGGGCAGTAGCATGAGATAATGCTCTCGCTTAACTCTACCCAATGCCCGTATTAGCTCATTTAGAATATGCTAATCTGGGCATGGGATTAATGTACTAAACGCTAATGTATTAAACACTATTATATTAATAGGTATTTTATGTCTACTTCTTCATCAGACTTTAAGCATCAAGATAGCCAGCCATGGTATAAGAACTACATGGTGATTATCTTCGTTATTGGTCTACCGGCATTTGTGGTAGTGGCTTGTATTTTTTTCGTTTATTACTCCTATCAGATTCGGGATAGCGTGGTTCGTGATGACTGGTATATGGACGGCAAAACGCTGTACCATGATGTCTCACGTGATAAGCTTACTCACGATCTTGATTTGCATGGTCAAATGCAGTTCTCCGAGACAGGCGATATCACCTTTTATCTCAACTACCCTGAGCAGAGCTTACAATCGGGTAAACTGCTAAATGGCGAGCCGGTTACTTACCCCGAAAAGCTAGAGTTATCTATCTCTCACGCAACCGACATTAAAAAAGATCGTGATGTGGTATTGCAACATCAAGGGGATAATAAATATACTGCTCAAGCAGATATTGATCCATTAAAAGCTAAGTACTATCTGCAAGTCAGCAATGATGGTAAAGATGATTGGCGTATGCAAGATGTTGCAAAGCTTCCACGTGCTGAGGTCAGCTTCGATCCGCTACCAGTGTTTGAAAAAGACTCTTAACAGCACTGTTAGCTGTTAAAGCCCTTAAGCCAAAAACCAGCTAACTTTTTGAGTTAGCTGGTTTTTTTATGAATATTTTCAGATTAGAGACTTTACTTAACTCATAATACTGGATTGATAGTCGGAATTTTATGCAGTTGCGGTTTTTCATTCTCAGCTGACTCTGGCGTAAATGTTTGCATCTTAGGCTGCGTCGGTAGACCAATATCATTAAGACTGTGCTGCTGCCCTGCCTGAATATTCTCCCCTTCAAATAAGCGTTCACTATCATCACGATCTAAGCTTAGCGTCTCAAAGTCAAATAATTCACGATCTGCTAACTGTGAGGGAGCAACGTTTTGCATAGCTTTAAAGATAGAAGCCAAGCGCTGGGGATGCGCATCATCCCAGTCGCGTAACATGTCATTGATTATGGCGCGTTGTAGATTGGTCTGGCTGCCGCATAGATTACAAGGAATTATCGGAAACTGCTTTAACTGTGCATATTCAATGATATCTTTTTCTTCAACGTAAGCTAGCGGGCGAATGAGTATGTTTTGCTTGTCGTCGCTCAGTAGCTTTGGCGGCATAGATTTTAGGGCGCCACCATGAAAAAGGTTCAAAAAGAAAGTCGCCAACATATCATCGCGATGATGACCTAAAGCGATTTTGGTCGCGCCAATTTGTTTAGCGAAACCATACAGCGAGCCACGGCGTAGACGTGAGCAAGCTGAGCAGTAAGTCTTACCTTCAGGAACTACGCTTTTGACGATGCTATAAGTGTCTTTTTCTAAAATATAATGAGCAATACCCTGCTCATTTAAGTAATTGGGCAACACCTCTTCTGGGTAACCGGGCTGCTTTTGGTCGAGATTAACAGCGACTACATCGAAATGGATAGGAGCTACGCGTTTCAACTGCAATAGCATATCGAGCAAAGTATAACTATCTTTGCCACCTGAAACACAGACCATTATCACATCGCCATCTTCTATCATATTGAAGTCATGAATAGCTAAAGAGACTTGGCGACGTAATTTTTTCTGCAGTTTTTTGAGCTCAGTTGAGTTAATAATTTCTGACTCATCATTAGTTATAGTGGTATCAATTCGAGAGTCGATATTAGGGGTAAATAAAGTAGCAGTGTTCATAAATGACTCAATATCTATATATTAGGACATAATACTAGGCCTTCGCACTTTAGAATTAGCACTTAAGCATTAATATTAGGCCTTGTTAAAAATATGGTAGATTATAACAAACATTGTAAGCAGACTGAAAAGGTATGCTCCTTTATGGTAAAGGATGGGCGAGCTTACAACGTATGTTATAGCTGCGCTCTAAGACAAAAGCGTAACATTTGCTTGCATGATTACAGCATGTCTAAGGTGTTATTTATTCGCTACAATTGATATGGTGGAGCTCAAAATCATGATTATCATTTAATTGTTAGCTGATTTATTCTTTAATTATATTGTTTAATGACTTATTTGTAAGAGGATCTCTATGAAGCTATTACCCATTTTGCCTTTGGCGCTGTTTGGTTTTTTCGCTATGTCGCAAGCGAATGCTGTCGATATTAAACAAAATAATATCAATCAATGCGTCAGTGGCGCGGTCAAGTACAAGGTTGCTGATAAAAATACGGCTACTAAACTTTGTAATTGTACTATCAATGTTCGCAGTAAAATGACTATTGGTCAAATGTGGGAAATTGAGAGTTATGCGCAAGACAAGAAAGATCCTTCTGCGCTGCCCTATGTCAAAACTATGCAGAGAGATTTGCAGCAATGTACTGAAGGCTTAGATTTGAAGCAGCCGCAAAAACCCTCTTAAGCAGTGTTAAGTAAAAAGCTAGTAGC
>CBETCF010000002.1:0-32407 GCA_965534785.1 uncultured Psychrobacter sp. | reverse complement strand
CAAAATAAAAATATAATTGCTTACCTTTACGCTGTCGCATTTGCTCAATACGCTGTTTGCGTCCTACGATTAATCTTAATACCTCTCTGCGTTGTTGAGCCACAGCTGACGCTCAGGGCGACTACGTAGATAACCAAAGCAGCAATCTTTCCCATAAAAAAGCTCATATTAGCAAACTAATATGAGCTTTGACTTTCTATAGAATATTTAACAAACTAGGCTAACAACTAAGCACCTTCACCAAATTTACCACTTTGGAAATCAGTGACGGCTTGCATGATTTCTTGCTGACTGTTCATCACAAAGGGACCGTATTGAACAATCGGCTCACGTAGTGGACGACCAGTAATTAAAATCACTTTGGTATCCTCACTACTATCCGCGGTAATGGTGACGCCATCAGTGTCGTCATTATTTTCAAGAATTGCCATAGTCTTAGTCGGCACTTTTCGACCTTCAATATCTACGCTACCACGATATACAAAGGCAAACGCATTGTGATCAGCTGGAATGGCTTGGCTAAAGCTCGTTCCTGCTGGTAGATGGATATCCAAATAAGTCGGCTCAGTGATTTCGCGCGTGACTGCGCCTTTTACGCCGTGCGATGTACCCGCAATCACAGTGACGTCAACGCCGTCTTCTGTTGTATATTTAGGCAAGTCCTCACTTTGGAAGTCTTTATACCAAGGATCATTCATTTTATCTTTGGCAGGTAGATTAAGCCAAAGCTGGAAGCCTTCCATCGCACCGTCTTCTTGTTCAGGCAGCTCTGAATGGATGACACCACTAGCAGCCGTCATCCACTGTACGCCGCCGTTTTGTAATAACCCTTCATTACCCGCGCTGTCACGGTGACGCATACGGCCCGTAATCATATAGGTAATGGTTTCAAAGCCGCGATGAGGGTGATTAGGGAAACCGGCGACATAATCATCTGGATCATCGCTTTTGAAATTGTCTAACATCAGGTAAGGATCGAGACGCTCTTGTAGCTGTTGAGTCAGCACACGAGTCAATTTAACACCAGCACCGTCTTGGGTATCTACCCCAGCAAAAAGCTGTTCGATTTTGCGAGATTGGTTCACAGTGTCTTTTACATTATTCGCTACAGTATTCATTGTTTTATCCTATTTTTATAACGCTCTATAACAATTTAATGTTATCAATCTTATATCGTTTATTTTAGGGTTAAGAGGATAAATTTCAACA
The DNA here is from genome assembly GCA_965534785.1 of uncultured Psychrobacter sp. Taxonomy (GTDB): domain Bacteria; phylum Pseudomonadota; class Gammaproteobacteria; order Pseudomonadales; family Moraxellaceae; genus Psychrobacter. Next base: position 31,198 of record CBETCF010000002.1, on the reverse strand, counting down.
TCTAACTATGTAGTAAATTTAAATTAAAGGTACTGCTAGTTAAGTTAGCGTTAATTATATCCTAGCGTAGAAAATAGCCTTTTATGGAAAATATTTAGTAATAAAAACCTACTTACTCAGCATAGCTTAATTGGTAAACTGGCTAAATTAATAGCAGTTATAAAAAGAGAAGTAGGAAATTATGGCCATTGACCTTAGTAGTACGCTTATAGTGGCGATATCAGCGACAGCACTATTCGATTTATCAGAATCTGAGAACCATTTATTAGAGTTAATACAGCAGCGTCCAAACCAAGCGGTAAAAGAGTTTCGAGATTACATGGCTGAGCGTGAAGATCAACCCTTAAGTATCGGTGCCGGTTACCCATTAATTAAGGCTCTATTGAATCTCAACAACTATTGCGATGATTGTATCTCAGAGGACTCAAAAACGCAGTCGCCTCTAGTAGAAGTGGTTATTGTCTCAAAAAGTAGCCCTGACACTGGCATTCAGGTACTTAATGCTATTCGTGAGGCGGGTCTTAATATCTCACGCTCAGCCTTTATTTCTGGTAGTCCAGTAGCTCCTTATATTGAAGATTTTCAGGTAGATTTATTTTTGACCACCAATCGCGATGATGCTCAACAAGTAGCGGATGCGGATATCTGTGCCTGCGCCATACTTGACGCTACGCCGGTGAATACTTATGAGTTGGATACCGATCAGCTTCGTATCGCTTTCGATGGTGATGCAGTATTATTTGATGATTCAGGTGAGCTACTATATAAACAAAAGGGTCTGCAAGCTTTTCATGATCGTGAAGCTGAAATGCGTGATTTACCGATAGAAAAAGGCCCTTATGCTGAGCTGTTGATTAAGTTATCTAAGCTACAAGAGAGACTACCCGCAAGAACAAATTATTGCCCTATCAAAATTGCTTTGGTTACCGCGCGTAATGCTCCAGCTGACCTGCGGGCTATCAAAACACTACGTACTTGGGGTGTCGATGTTGATATGGCCTTCTTTTTGGGAGGGTTAGAAAAGACTGCGGTACTTAAAACTTTTGCGCCGCATATCTTTTTTGACGACTCTATTAAGCATATTGATGCTGCACGTAGCTTTATGCCTACAGCATTAGTGCCGTATCATTCCGAGTCTTTATTGCATACTAATAGGTATTTAACGGCCAGTGAAAATGCTTCATTGCGCTCTTTTATACCTGTCAAGAATGCTGTTTCTTTAGTAGACCATTAAGATGAAAATTATTAAAACTAAAGTAATAAAGAATAAAGGCAAGGATAAGAGATGAATTGGCGACAGTTTCTAGCGTTAGTTATGGTTAGGCTTAAGCAGGTTGTTGGTTTATATGCTTTTGTATTAGTGCCAATGTGGGGCATGTTCTTTTTGAACGAAGTCGCACTATTTGGTATATGGAATATTTTCGGTATCGTGCCACGTACGTTAGACATAGGCAGCATGATCGGTGTATTTGCCTCATGGACGATGCATGGTAATTTCGCCCATCTACTGGGTAATACGTTAACGTTGTTGCAGATTTTGTTTTTGTTTGGACTGTTTGAAAATAATGCTTATCGCACGGTTCTCAAGTTAATTGTCGCTTCAGGGATAGTCACTTGGGTCATTGGCTCACCATTATCCATTCATATCGGCGCGTCAGGTCTGTGTTTTGCGATGCTGGGTTATATGATAGGTGGGGCAGTATTTGCTCGGCGTTGGGGTTATCTGCTAGCTTGTATTGTGATGGGTGCCGGATATTGGCTTACTATTAAACAGGGACTAATGCCGCAGCCTGGGATCTCATTCGCGGCGCATTTTGGTGGTTTATGCGCCGGTTTACTATTAGGGGCAAACTCAAAACACGAATATACTAATAATTCTCAGCGGTATTAATGAGCTATAAAGTTAGGATTTATTACAAATATTGATAAACAAGGGATCATCTGTTTCTAAAGGTCGCCACATAGTGGTTTGCTTAACGTGTTCATCAATCGTTAGCTTGCTGTCTTTTTCCGGTATGACATAATCAGCGCGTGCAGGTACAGCACAATCAATGACTTGTGGGATTTTCTGAACACTTCTACGTCTCTCAAATAAATATAAATTTACTAAATATATATTTTGCTCATCGACATTTGCAGTTGCATTGCCACTGTCTACAGCTATAAAGCGTAATATTTGTGGTTTAACATATGACCATGGACGAAACCATTCTTTACTCTCAGCTGTTTTGATAACCGTAACTCCCTCAGGTAGCTGATTGACTTGCTGAGGATACCAGTTGTATTCCTGATGTACTTGAAAACCCAAAATACCGGCAGCAGCGAAAAATGGGATAAGCCATTTTGGAGCCCGCTTGCCTGCCAATTTACTGAGATGAGTTATGACAAGTGCTAACCCAGCCATGCCAAATCCAGCAGCTATGGTAGCGATAAACTCATAGAGCATAAAATCTTCCTTAATACGATAAGCGTATTTAATATAACAAAAACTTATAGCAAAAATAAACTTTAGTGATGTTTTTATAATAACAACGGGATAAAAAAATCACTCACAAGCAGCTGCTGCCTGTGAGTGATATATAGATGAATAAATGATACGTCTCTAACAGCTAAGCCAAAGCTTAGTAGTCAGTAACTTAGTGGTCAACTGCACCGCCAGCACCGCGAGGAGAACGTACACTTTCAACTAACTCTTGGATATGTGCTGGTGGTGGCGCAGTAGCATAAGATACAGCAAACGCTACGATAAAGTTAAGCAATGCACCAATCGCGCCAAATGACAATGGCGAGATACCAAATAACCAGTACTCTGCAGTATCAGGGAAGTTGGCAGTACCACTGACAAAGAACCAACCTTTGAACATAAAGATATAGACTAAGATACTAATCAGACCGGTTAACATACCAGCGATAGCGCCGAGGTTGTTAATACGTTTAGAGAAGATACCCATCATTAGAGCTGGGAACAAGGATGCACCTGCAATACCAAAGGCTAAAGCCACTACCTGCGCGGCAAACCCTGGTGGATTCATACCCAACCATGTGGCCACAACAATCGCAACACCCATAGTGATACGTGCTACTTTTAGCTCACCTTTATCAGTAATGTTTGGGTTCAGGTTACGTTTAATCAAGTCATGACTGATCGCTGATGAAATAGCGAGTAGTAGACCAGCTGCCGTTGATAGCGCTGCTGCCAAACCACCTGCGGCAATAAGTCCAATAACCCATGGTGGAAGCTGTGCAATCTCTGGGTTAGCCAATACGATGATATCAGCATTAACGTCTAGCTCGTTACCTGCCCAACCAGCATCAGCAAAACGTCCATCAAGCTCTAGATCGTGTGCTGCCTGTGCTTTTGCAACGGCTGCTTGTGCTGCAGTAACATCGCCGCCTTCAGCTTCTGCTGCTGCTAGTGCTATCGAAGCTTCGCCAAGTCCACTATCGAAATATCTTTGAATAAGGCCATCGTTATTTAAGTCGTTATACTTAATAAGACCAGTATCTTCCCATGTTTTCATCCAATCAGGACGCTGTTCATACGAAAGCGCTGGTTGATCAACACCTTGAGGGAAAATAGTATCGTTTAAGTTTAGACGTGCCATAGCACCAACTGCAGGCGCTGTGAAGTACAATAATGAGATAAATACCAAAGTCCAACCGGCTGTCCAGCGCGCATCAGCTACTTTAGGAACGGTAAAGAAGCGAATGATAACGTGCGGTAGACCTGCAGTACCAATCATGAGTGATAAAGTAAACAGCACCATGTTTAGCTTATCAGGAACATCCGCTGTATAAGCAGTAAAGCCTAAGTCGACAACTATCTGATCAAGCTTGGTTAACAGAGGAATACCTGATTCAATATGGTTTGAAAACAAGCCTAAGCCTGGAATCGGGTTACCGGTCAATTCAAGTGAGATAAAGACTGCAGGGATAGTATAAGCGATCATCAGAACCACATACTGCGCAACCTGCGTGTAAGTAATTCCTTTCATACCGCCCAGTACCGCGTAAAAGAATACTACGATAGCCGCGATGATAAGACCAGTGTCTTTTTCAACTTCTAAGAAGCGTGAGAAGGCGACGCCTGCACCCGTCATCTGACCGATAACATAAGTGGTTGATGCGATAATCAAACAGACCACAGCGATCATCGCTGCAGTCTTAGAATAAAAACGATCACCAATAAAGTCGGGCACTGTGAACTTGCCAAACTTACGTAGATATGGTGCTAGGAGCATGGCTAATAGCACGTAACCACCAGTCCAACCCATTAGGTAAGTTGATGCGCTATAACCACCAGCGGCTATGATACCTGCCATTGAAATGAATGACGCTGCACTCATCCAATCTGCTGCTGTTGCCATACCGTTGACGACAGGGTGAACACCACCGCCAGCGACATAGAACTCACTAGTCGTACCGGCTCGTGCCCAAATCGCAATACCGAAGTATAGAACGAAGGATAGACCCACAAAAATAATATTAATCGTAAATTGACTCATAGGGCTATTCCTCGTCTACACCATATTGTTTATCTAACTTATTCATACGCCATGCGTAGAAGAAAATTAAGATGATAAATACGCCAATGGATCCTTGCTGAGCGAACCAAAAGCCTAAGTCGGTACCACCTATTCTGATACCTGCTAATAATGGACGTAGTAAGATACCAAACCCATAAGACACTACTGCCCAGATGATTAGGCTACCTATAATGAGACGGACATTGGCACGCCAATAACCGGATGGATCGTTGTGGTTCTCCATAGGACAACTCCTTTTGCCTGACATAAATAAACAATGTTAGTTTGTTACTTGTAGATATTTATACTTTGTCAAATGACTGCTATAAAGATACTGAGATAACTAAATAAAGCTAAAAAGCTATTCTATGTCAGAAATCTTGAAGCATATTGATCAATATCACTAGTAAAAACCGACTAAAAAATTGAACATTATTTGCGCTATTGTTACAAATTTTAAATCTATAATTGGTAGCAATGATAGTTTTTTTACTGCTAAAACTTATCAATAATTCAATTTATATATAGTTAAAGAATTTGTAAGCAGAAGTTTAAGAAACGATTCATTAACCGGTATTTCAAACTTTCTTACCCAAAAACTCTAAAAAATCCTCTTAATTTGTGCATTTTGTCCACATAATGCGTTTACAGTCGTAAACCTATTAGGAATATATACAATATTTAACCAATTAACAATAAATATATTTCAGTTACTTTCAGTAACCTAATATTTGTCTAGTGTAAACGTTGCATTACATCATCCAACAAAAGACGTGAAAAATAACGTTCAATAAGCTAATCTCTCATAAAGCCATGATATTGACAAGGCTTTATATCTATAATAAAGATAAAAAATTAGTATTGCTCATTTATTTAGTAAATGCATAGAAGTATACGATAAGCAAATGTGATAGAGCTAAAGTATTCAAAGCAACAAAAAAATGTGCAACATAAGTTACGTTGCGACATTGAGTAAGCAACTATAAAATGTGCCCATAATCGACTTAATTATTGCTGAAGAAGTAATCATTGCAGCAGTTAACAAGGATGTATTTAAACTACGAGATACGTATTAATAAAATATAAAGTAAAGGTCACAATATGTTCGAATCAATAGCAGGTTGGTTTAACAATATCGTAAACTACGGTGTTAGTGTTATTTGGGGCAATAATGATTGGTTGATTGCCAGTAATCCTTGGTATGGCTTATTAATGTTCGTGCTGATTGGCGCAGGTCTCTACTTTACAGTAGTGACTCGTTTTATGCAGTTTCGACATTTTGGCCACATGTGGAAATTATTGTGGGTCTCAAACCAAGGACGAAAAGACGGTGGTATTAGCTCATTCGAAGCCTTGATGACTTCTCTAGCGGCCCGAGTCGGTACCGGTAACTTGGCCGGGGTAGCTATTGCCATTTATCTCGGTGGTCCTGGCGCGGTATTTTGGATGTGGATGACCGCGATAGTTGGTATGTCGACTAGTTTTATCGAGTCAACGCTAGCACAAGCCTATAAAGTACCGCACACTGATAATGTTTATCGTGGTGGTCCTGCTTACTATATCGAAAAAGGCTTGGGCAACCGTTGGATGGCGGTATTTTTCTCTGTCTGTCTGCTAGTGGCTTTTGGCTTAGCCTTCAACGGGGTGCAGTCAAATACTATTGCGCAAGCGACTAACGAAGCATTCGGAATCCCGACTTGGATGACGGGATTGATTTTAGTCGTACTAGTAGCACCAGTAGTTTTTGGCGGGCTGCGCTCAGTGGCACGTATCGCTGGTAAAGTAGTACCAGTAATGGCCGTTTTGTACATTTTATTAGCCTTGTTTATTATTATAACTAACTTCAGCCAGTTTCCAGCAGCTATAGCCTTGATAGTTAAGTCCGCTTTTGGTTTTGAGCAAGCAGCTGGCGGGGTGTTAGGTTATGGTATCGCTCAAGCTATTATTAATGGGGTTAAGCGCGGCTTATTTTCTAATGAAGCTGGTATGGGCTCAGCACCTAATGCGGCAGCAACCGCGCAAAGCCATCCTGACCATCCTGCGGTGCAAGGCTTTATGCAAATGCTAGGGGTGTTTATGGATACGCTTGTCATTTGTACCGCAACCGCTTCGATCATTATTTTGTCAGGGGTAGTTAATCCTAGTGTCGAACAAGAAGGGATTCAGTTAACTCAGCTAGCTCTTTCGCAGTATGTCGGTGATTGGGGCGTTATCTTTGTTGCTATTGCCATTTTCTTTTTCTCATTTACTTCTATCATTGCCAACTATAGTTATGGAGAATCTAATCTTGAATTCATCTCTGGCAGCAAAAATGCCAAAGTAATGATTATGATTTTCCGCTTTATGGTACTGGGCATGGTATTTGTTGGCGCTGTTGCTAGCTTACCAGCTATCTGGAACTTTGCTGACTTGTCGATGGGCCTAATGGCATTAACCAACTTAGTAGCTATCGTCTTATTGTCGCCAGTAGCATTGAGAATCTTGCGTGATTATGAGCGGCAAATAAAAGAAGGTAAGTCTGGTGATCAGATCAAATTCAATCCTGATAACTTTGTGAAGTTAAGAGACGAAGCCAACCGTGATGCTTGGACAGATTAAGCTAAGTTAACTTAATATAGGTTTTAATAAAATAACGGATACTAAAAAGCCCCACTCAAAATGAATGGGGCTTTTATCTATTTAAACAGTCAATTACATATTTGGATAGTTAGGACCGCCGCCACCTTCTGGCGTTACCCAAGTAATATTCTGTGAAGGGTCTTTGATATCGCAAGTCTTACAATGCACACAGTTTTGAGCATTGATAACGAACTTAGCTCCTTCAGCATCTTTAACCACTTCATAAACACCAGCTGGGCAGTACAAACGCGCCGGCTCGGCATATAGAGGTAAGTTAATAGAAATCGGCACGGTAGGATCAGTAAGTTTTAAATGCACAGGCTGATCTTCGGCATGGTTGGTATTGGAGATAAATACCGATGACAATTTATCAAAGATCAGCTTACCGTCAGGCTTAGGATAAGTAGGCTGATAGGCATGAACGGCACGCTCTAGCTGACTGTAATCATGGGTATTATCACGAATAGTCAACGGCATCTTACCGCCAAGCAAGTTTTGATCGATAAAGTTGAAGGCGCCGCCCATCCATTGACCCATACGGTGCATCGCTGGAGAGAAGTTACGGGCCTCGAAATTATCTTGATAGAGCCATGACTCTTCATACATAGTGGTATAAGCCACCACTTCATCATGCTGACGACCCGCTTGTAGAGCTTCAAAAATAGCTTCAGCGGCTAGCATACCCGACTTCATCGAAGTATGAGTACCTTTGATTTTGGCTGGGTTCAAGAAACCAGCATCATCGCCTGCTAATACTCCACCTGGGAAAGTGAGTTTAGGCAGTGAGTTGAGACCGCCTTTAGTCAAAGCTCGCGCTCCATAAGAGAGACGCTCGCCGCCTTCTAAAATGTTGCGAATGAGAGGATGTAGCTTTAAGCGCTGCATCTCATCAAACGGCGACATGTAAGGGTTTGAGTATGATAAGTCGATAACCATACCGAAACTGACTTGATTGTTTTCAGCGAAGTATAGCCACCAGCCACCAGAAGAGCCAGTATCCGTCAATGGCCAACCAGAACCATGCATCACTACGCCTTCTTCGTGTTTGGCCGGATCAATATCCCAAAGCTCTTTTAGACCGATGCCATAATGCTGTGGATCAGAGTCATTATCTAAACCAAAACGGCTGATCAAGCGCTTACCAAGATGACCACGGCTACCTTCGGCAAAGATAGTGTACTTAGCAAGCAGCTCATAGCCAGGCTCAAAACTAGGCTTCTCATTGCCATTGGCGGCAACGCCCATATCACCTGTCAAAATACCTTTGACCGAACCATCATCATTATAGAGAATATCCGCAGCTGGGAAGCCTGGAAACATCATCACTTCTAATTCTTCAGCTTGCTCAGCTAGCCAGCGTACCACGTTAGCCAATGACACAATATAGTTGCCATCATTATGCATTAGGGAAGGAACAACAGAGTCTATGAGTTTAGTCGCTCTGGTTGCAGAGCCAAGCATATAGAGGCGGTCTTCAATCGCTGGTACATTCAGAGGTGCGCCTTTTTCCTTCCAGTCAGGGATTAGCTCATCTAAAGCACGAGGTTCCATTACCGCGCCAGATAAAATGTGCGCACCAAATTCAGAACCTTTTTCGACGACACAAACCATAAATTCATCGTTACCAGCAGCAATAGCTTGTTGACGTAAACGGATAGCCGCTGACAGACCAGCAGGACCACCGCCAACGACAATAACGTCAAATTCCATTGATTCGCGCTCAACCTCAGGCTCGATCTCTGCAACAGGTTCAGCAGCTACTGGCTCTACTACTTCTTCAGTGACAGGTTCAACGACCACTTCTTCAGCAGTTGGCTCTTCAGCAATTGGTTCTTCAACAACAGGGGTGGCAGCAACAGGCTCTTCGATGATTGCTTCTTCAACGGCAACTTCATCTTCAACCACTGGCTCAGTAGTGACTTCCTTCTCGACCACTACTTTGTCAGCTACAGGCTCTTCTGCATTCACCTCGGTAACCGCTACTTCTTCATTTATTGCATTAGCCTCAGACTCAGCTATTACCTCATTAGTATCAACAGTCTCTGCATCCACGACTGACTTTTGCTTATCTTGTTCTTGCATACCTACTCCTAAATTCTTAGTGGCTTATCTTTGGACATTATTAGCATTACAATCAAATAAGGCTTGCGCTACTGATAGCCGAAGATATATGGCTGCCTGATAAAACTGTCTTTACGGTATCAATGTTGAGCTCTTAACCTTAAAAGACACATTGAAAAAATACTCACGCGACTGTTTCAATAAAAAATCGTCACCCATTATAAAAGAAAAACATTACAAACACGATACGCATTTATGAGCATCAGTGTTAAGGTAAAGTTATAAATGATAAAGCTTATGGAAGATATCAATTTATCACATTTAAAACTAAAATTAATGACTGTATTGTATATAACAAACTTTAACTAATAATAAATCGATAATCAGGAAGTATTCTCATGAATAACAATCATAAAGTTAGTGATGAAAGCAGTATAAATACAGCTGAAGCCATGGCAGATATACCGAGCGACTTAAATGATATGGAGGCTCTCAGCCTGTATATAAAGTCAGCAGCAGCAACTCGAGAAGGTCGTAGCATTCCACCACTGGATAAATGGCATCCAGAACAGGTAATGGATATGGACCTTATTATAAAAGCCAATGGCGAATGGTGGCATGAAGGTACTCATATGACGCGAGAGTCATTAGTCAGTCTATTCGCTACTATTCTGTGGAAAGAGGAAGAAGAGGGCAAAACAGAGTACTTTCTAAAGACGCCGGTACAAAAATTGCGCATTAAAGTCGAGGACGCCCCCCTATTAATTAATGATGTTGGCATTGTCACCGAAGAGGGAGTCAGTTGGCTTGAATTTAGTACGACAACGGGGGATATAGTGCGCCTAGATCAACAGCATCAGCTCGAATTGCGTCCCTTTCATGTAATTGATGATACAGAGCCAACAGACTCCACTGCTACCGCGCAAGTACGGCCTTATATGCTAGTGCGTAATGGTCTAGAGGCCTTGATTGGTCGCAATACTTTTTATCATTTGACAGAAATCGGTAAATTGACTGAACAGCAAGGAGTAACTATTCTGACCTTGCATAGTGGCGGTCAGGATTATCAACTGTCGATGCCTGATGAATAATGGTTTACTATATTGCTTGTTGATTTTTGACAGCCATTTTTAGACATTAGCTTTAATAAAAGTAATTTCATCGTCTTTTAGCGCTATATTGTCGAGATATGATGTATAAGATATTAGTCTGCTATATAATCTTGACTATAAGCTGATCAAAATGAGCGTTGCTCTAAGTTTTCCTAGCACTTAGCTTTTTGCATGGTAGCTAATATTTTTATTATTATAGAAATAGCGTTTATGGTTTATTACTCCACTCTTTACAAAAACAATATGTCCAAAAATAACGAGCAACGATTGGCAAATAACGCAAAAGTCGATAATAATAAGCTAACCTGTGCACCGATAGGAATATTTGATTCGGGCATAGGGGGCTTGTCGGTGTATCGGCACTTAGCTCAGCAATTACCCGCTGAGCGTTATATTTATTACGCCGACACTTTGCATGTGCCTTATGGCAATCGTGGTAGTGAAGATATAGAGGCGCTTACTTTAGTGGCGGTGGATTGGTTATATCAGCAAGGTTGCAAACTAATCGTCATTGCTTGTAATAGCGCCTCTGCTCATGCGCTAAGCTTGGCTCGTGAGCGCTATCCGCAAATACCCATAGTAGGGCTAGTACCAGCGCTTAAGCCTGCGGTATTAGCTAGCCGTAGTAAACAGGTGGCTGTGCTCGCAACCAAAGCGACTCTCGAAGGGGCTCTGCTCAATCAAGTTATCACTGACATAGCACGCCCTAACCATACTACAGTGACCAAGTATTTCGACCCAGAACTGGTACCTTGGGTGGAAGCAGGTATGCCTGGTACTGCCCAAACTGCCAATCGTTTGCGGCAACAGTTGCAACAGCTCGCTAGCGAGGGTATTGATTATTTGGTGCTCGGCTGTACCCATTATCCTTTCTTCAAAGAATTTTTATTGCAAGAGATTGATGAAAGACAGCTAGCTGTAACTGTGGTAGATTCAGGACAAGCGATAGCTGCTAGAGTACAGTCATTATTGATAGATAATAAAATGCTAGCTTTGTTAGATGTCGATAATGAGAGTCATCCATTAAGGTTTTATGCTAGCAAATATGACGATAAATTAGGCCAATTGGTTGAGCGTTTGCTTGGTCAAAAGGTCGATATTCAATACCTTGCTTAAAAGCTTAATACTATTAATTATTATAAAAATGCCTAAGAGTATTAGCTCAAATAAATAATCAGTAGGCTGTGCTTAGTACAGAACGCTTGTATGATTACAGCAACACAGATAGAGGTCACTTTGCCAAGCCGTCGATATCACATTCATGTTATCTGCGTTGCCCATAGCCAGCCACTGATTTTGGACAGTTTGGCGGTTTTTTTTCAGTCGCGTGCGTTTTTGACTTACGATATCTCTACCCATTTAGCACAGTCAGCCTTGTATGGCCGTCAATGCGTTGACGCTTGCGACTATGTGCTAATACTCATCGGCGATAGTTATGGAACGGTGCAGAATACTGGCTTTAGCCAAATGCATCTAAGTTACTTCAATGCAAAGGCTAGGGTTAAACCTATGATGGCTTTGATAAAGAGACATTACGATCCTGATGAGGTCAATCCGCAGCTTAAAGCTTTTACTCAGATCGTTGAGCAACAAAAAAGCGATGTGCATTATTATGATGATAATACTGACATAAAACAGCTCCTCGATACTGCATATGCTGAGATGATAAAAAAGCCTAATCTAGCGACAGGGTGGGTCAGCGCTAGAGACATAGCGGCCAAAACAGCGACAAATTCAGTAGGAAGCTCAAATTCCCAAGTTAGAAAAATGTCTATTGCTAATAAGCAAACTGCTAATAGTTATACGGCAACCGATAATGTCACCACCACTATCGAATTAAAAGAGTCTCTTAACATTGAATACGTGGCCCAAGCCTATGAAGATGGTAATTTAACCGATGTGACCATGACTATGTCACTCACTTGGCAAAACGTTTTACAAGCTCTGGGCGGCATGCCAGCGTTTTTTTCTAGTTATGGTTTACAAAGCCAATTTAATCGTCTGATTGCCTCTAAAGCTGAGCTTGATATCAAGAAGCTGATGCCTAAAGTTCATGCGGTCGCTCGTTGTCAAATTATAAAAAGCGACTTAGATAAGTTGCAAAGATTGTTAGTAACAGCCAACTGGATTCAGATAAAAAATTCAGGATCTGAGATGCGCTCTACCAAAGAGCTTTGGAGCTTGACTTTTTGTGCCAAAAAACTATTAGAAGAAAACCAGAGTAGTAGTAGAACCTATTCTGAATCTTAACCAAAGTATCATTTATAGGTTAATAACCGCTATGTTCCCTGCTGATTTTGACAGTGCTACGTTTTGTAATACAAAGCATACGTGTCAGCGCTTGTTAAAAGGCAGTATATTCATAATAATAGAAGACAATATCAGACAGAGTTAATAGCTTTGTTGGTTATATATTATAAAAAAGAGAATGACAACGATTATAATAAAGTTGTGTTAATAATTGATTAAGGAGAGCACGATGACCGACTCTAAACGTGATACATTAAAGCAAGAGCTTGATGCGCTATCTGACACTATGCACGAAGCCAATCAATTCAAAACTTTAGAGGAGCAAGTCGCTGATATGAAGCGTCGCGGTATTGATCCTCGCAAAGCTTATAAGGAATTGGATAGAAAAGAAGAAGATGCGGATTGGGGCGATGCTACTTGGAAAGAAAACGGTAAGTGGGAACCCAAAACGCCAGCGGATTTAGATGAAAAAGCCCGTGAAAACTGGGGCGGTGACAATGGCGAACCTAATCCCCCTCCTATTGTGTAAACGACTATAGAAGCATTAGTTATAAATAAAAAGACCACATCAACTTGATGTGGTCTTTTTCTGTCTAGAGTTCAATAGTGCTTAGTTAATTCTTTCTAGACGGACGCTGCCATCACTATTGGTCACTCGGCGATAGCGGGCATTGCCAGCAGGCTGCACCGTTCTTTGTACTGAAGGTTGAGGTGAATAAATGCTAGGCGTAGTAGTCTGTTGCTGTTGAATAAGCTGTCCCATACGATCAGCAGGAGCCGGATTTAGAGGACGACTAGAGTTAGTACCTTGGGTACTATTCTGGGTAATTACACGGTAAAAGTTTTGACCGGCACGTCCATCGGCTGGGAATATACCGCGGCTTGATTGATACTGGACGATAGCGCTACGGGTATTATCACCAATAATGCCATCGACTTCACCAATGTCATAGCCAGCATTTAGTAAGGCTTGCTGAATATCTTTGGCTTGTTGACGACTGATACCTGGGTCGTTAGTGGGCCACGCGGTAACAAAATCAGTCTTACTACTGTCTTCGCGGGCAATCAAATCAGATAAGTGTGCAATAGCTAAAGCATAATTTTCTGAGGCATTATAAGAATAAAAGGTGTCAAAATTCTTACCAACTAAGAATGCCGGACCGTCTTTGCCAGCGGGTAATAATAAGCCAGCACGGTCTAAATCGTAAGGTAGCGAACCACCATTAGCTAGCGTTAAGCCCTGATTACGCCAATGGCTCATCGACTTTTTGTCTTTACGATTAGAAGCAGCCCAATAGCCATCAGGAAGTTTAACCTCATAACCCCAAGGCTCACCAGTACGATAACCGCGCTTGTCCAAGAAATTGGCCGTTGAAGCTAACGCATCTGGAACACTATTGACTAAGTCGCGACGGCCATCACCATTGAAATCGACTGCTAATTCTAAAAAGGTGCTTGGCATAAATTGGGTTTGTCCAAAAGCCCCTGCCCAAGAGCCCGTCATGTCATTTGGTGCAATATCGCCATTTTGTACAATTTTTAGTGCATTGGCGAACTCACCTTGAAAGTAGCTTTGACGACGATCAAAACAAGACAGCGTTGCTAAAGATTCAAATAGCGGTTTCTTACCTAAAGTCTGGCCAAAGTTAGACTCGACGCCCCAGACCCCCAATACGTGTTCAGCTTTTACCCCGTAACGAGATTCGATTTGGCGTAGCGTATCTGACCATTGGCGCTTAGCACGAATACCGTCTTCGACACGCTCTTTATCCACCAGTGATGAGAGGTAATCCCAGACGTCTTTTTGAAATTCCGGCTGATAATTCAATGATTGAATGACGCTAGGATCGGGCTGGCTTGGACGATAAGTATTAAAAGTATAACTATCAACACCGCGAAACTTGCTAGAGTTTTTTAGACGATCCAAACACTGCTGAAATTCAGCATTCGATAAGTTAGGCGCTTCTGGCTTAGCGGCTTGAGCAGTGCTAGCTAGGCTAAGGCCAATAGCGGCAGTCAATAGCGATAAAGTGGAAAAATGAGTCAAACGCATGAAAGTATCCTGTAAAAGTAGTGGCAAGGTCAACAATATAATTAAAGATTGATTTAGAGTAACCAATATTTAATCTAAAGAAAAGCTATCGAAGGTCTTGGTTACTATAAGCTGACGCAAGAGTGAGGTTAGAGGTGAGATTAGAGAAAGATCATTCTGCTAATTACTCACCCAAAACCTTATTCAGCTCTGCAATAAAACCACCAATCCGCTCGGCATTTTTACCCAAATCGCTACCGCCTACCCTTGATTTACTACGGATATCGACTAAGCGTTCGTTGCCATTATCCTCTACGCGCACAACAACATCATCTTTGAATCCAAACCACAGCGTGGCATCGGTGGCTTCAATTAATCCGGTATTGGCATCGGTATTCACCAGTTTCCAGCCCAAATTATTAGCCGTTTGCTCAATAGCCGTTATTAGTTCTGCTTTGGATTGCGTGTAAATCAAAGTTTGCAATTCAGGATAGGCCTTACTCTGCTGCTCAGCCGTATCAGCGCCAGCATACTCCACTGGATTAGGAGCGTCAGCGCGAAGTGGGGCAATCGCTACAAACTCAGGTGGAGTATCTATATCGGTTGAAATGTCATGAATCGCGGGTACTTTTTTAGCAGTATTCACCATATTTAGAGGCATTATAATCGCGATAAGAGAGAGGATAATAGCTGTCGTTGCACTAACAAAAGTGATTGATTTACGTTTGAATAGCGCTTGAATAATGAGCAAAATTAGCGCTGCAATACCGGTGATAACGGCATATTTGAAACCAGCAAACGCTGTACCTAAGTTGATAATACCTAATTTGTAAAGCGGACCGGGTAAGGTCACTAGTAAAAAAGCAGCTAGGCTAACTAAGCTCACCAATATTTTCATCTTATCTCTCTGTTTTTTATACGGCAATCAGGCAGTGATAGAAGGTTTCAATAGCCATACAGGCTCTGTTACTGACAGATCTGGTGACGCATTTAGGGTAGATGGCTTATCTTCTAACAATTTAATTGAATAACGAGCGCTATAATAGTGCTCAATGTCTGTAGAGCTAATCGAGAAAGGTGGCCCAGACCATTCATTTTGATCATAATTGAGAGTCAGGACTAATTGTGGCGCATTACCGCTAAGTTTACAGACTTGTTCACTATAGTTTGGTCGCATCTCTGCTGGCATAGCTATCAGTGCAGCTCTATCATAAACCGCATCAATATGACCGATATCAGTAGCGGTTAGCGCAAAGATATCCGCTACCCACAAAGTGATGGTTTGACCTGCTAACTCACCTTGATAGCTTTTTATAGCGGAGTCCGCAGTAGGCTGACTCACAGTAGCAGCAATATTTTGCTCAGCAAAAAATTCTACTACTGCCGATTCTACCAACTCTATGCCTATGACCTCATAGTCTTGCTGTGCCAACCATAGCATATCGATAGACTTGCCAGCCAAAGGCACTAAAACTCGGCTAGCCTTTGCTAGCTCTAATTCGCTAAAGTAATTGATTAACAGTGGATTGACTTTAGGCTGGTTAAAACCGATACGACCTTGTTGCCAACGTTGTTGCCAAAATTCAGCCTTCATATTATTGCCCTAAAATTATTTATAATGAATAATTTATAACCAAAAGATCGTTATTATTGCTAGTTATGATAACGTTAATAGCCACAAAAAAGCCAAGAGAATTATCGCTTGGCTTATTATTGAACTTTTACTAGTTGCTCGGTATGCAGCAATGGTTAAGTTAGCTCATCGTATTTAGCTGGCCATATATTCGCTAAATTCTTTACGAAGCTTGGCAAGCTTTGGCGGAATAGCAAAGTTACAATAGGCTTGACCAGGATTACGGTTAAAGAAGTCTTGATGGTCTTCTTCTGCACGATAAAACTCAACGGCAGGGTGGACTTCAGTGACGATGTTAAGTCCCATATCACGCAGCTTATTAATAGTACGATCTACCGTTGGTTTTTGCTCTTCATCCGTATAGTATACTACGCTGCGATACTGGCTACCGACATCATTGCCTTGACGGTCTTTGGTGGTGGGATCATGAGTACCAAAGAATATATCTAATAGTACTTCTAATGGCAATACTTGCTCATCAAATTCAATTTTTATCACTTCTACATGACCGCTGCTACCGCTACAGACGGCTTGATAGTTAGCAGTAGCTGCTTCGCCACCCATATAACCTGAAACGACTGACTCGACGCCTTTCAATGATAAAAATACCGATTCGGTGCACCAAAAACAGCCACCGCCTAAGATAATAGTTTGCATGATTTTTCCTGTTATTATTGATAGTTTAAACTAAGACTATTTGAATAATGATCTTAGTTTTACCTATTTAGAATAACAAGTGAGTTAATGAATAGGGGTAACAAACAGTAATGTTATAATGGGCTTTTGCTAAGGCCACTACTATAAAAACCATTGCTAATTCAATGGCTAAAGCTATCTTCAAAAAGAGTTATTCTATGAATTCCCCTAAATCTACCTCCAAAGATATCCAAGACTCTACTGTCAATCAGGATACGGTCAAACACGATACCTTGTTTGATAAGCCGTTCACGACACCGCTAGATAAAGTGGCGCGTTTCTCCTTTGATGAGCAAGTGGTGGCCTGTTTCCCTGATATGATTCGTCGTAGCGTACCTGGTTATGGTCAAGTATTGGCGATGCTGCCACTGTTTGCACGTCGGCACTGTAAATATCGTCAGCAGAATAATGACGGTCAGCGCGTCAGCCGTATTTATGATTTGGGCTGTTCGCTTGGCGGCGCTACCATGGCGCTAGCAGGCGAGTTTGAGTCGTCCGATTTACAGATTAAGGCGGTCGATATTTCTCCTGCCATGACGACTGAGGCAGAAAAGTTACTAAGCGATAACTATCCTAAGCATGATATCGAGGTGATTACTGCTGATATTCGCGATATTGAGCTTGAGCCTTGTGATATGGTGATTCTTAATCTCACGCTACAGTTCCTACCTGCTGAAGATAGAGTCGCGGTGCTTAAGAAGATTTATAACGCTTTAAGCGAAGGCGGGATCTTAGTATTAACTGAAAAGACTCATGCTGTAGATGAGCAATATGATGCTTGGTTGGTCGAGCGTTATTATGACTTCAAACGCGCCAATGGCTATAGCGAGATGGAAATTAGTGGTAAACGCAATGCGCTAGAAAATGTGCTTATTACCGATGCTTTAGATCAGCATCATCAACGTTTGAGTGATGTTGGCTTTGCGCGACACTTAACTTGGTTTCAGTTTTTGAACTTTGTTTCTGTGGTCGCTTTTAAATAAGGTAGATTTGCGAAGCGTAACTCACTGATTTCACGACTTTAAAAGAACGCTAATCTTTTCATCTTTGTTCTACCTCTTACAACTACTATCTAGCCACGTGTAACTTAACGAAAATTGAAATTTTTATGACCAATCAAACGATCACTAATGCCGAACGCGAATTGTATTTAACCTTATTGACCATCGCTGAGACTCAGCCGATAGCTTATGAATGGCTAGCACTATTGCCAAAGTGGCTAACGGCTATTAAGGATAAGCGTAATTATGCGCATGCGCCAGCGTATCAAGCGTCGGTAGCGCGTCTGCCTACTATTGCTGCTGACAGTGTGGATTTAGATAGTTCGGCTATCACAGTTAATGCTGAACTAAGTAACTCTGAGCGTAAGCAAACGTTAGCGCTATTAAAACAACTTATGCCTTGGCGAAAAGGACCATTCCAGATTGGCAATTTAGAATCGGGCATTCAGATAGATACCGAATGGCATAGCGATTGGAAGTGGGATCGGGTGGCTCCGCATTTGAGTTCGCTGAAAAACAGACGGGTTTTAGATGTCGGTGGTGGTTCTGGATATCACGGTTGGCGCATGGTTGGAGCGGGTGCAGAGACGGTAATCATCGTCGATCCGTCCTGTTTGTTTTATCATCAATTTATGGCGATGCGGCATTTTGTTGATGACGCTGATGCTTATCGGACTCATTATATTCCGGTGCCGTTAGAGGCTTTGCCTGAGCATAGTCAGTTGTTTGATACGGTATTTAGTATGGGTGTGCTTTATCATCGGCAGTCGCCGTTTGAGCATTTACAGCAGTTACGTGGACAGCTAATAAAAGGCGGTGAACTGGTATTAGAGACTTTGGTAATAGATGGTGATGCCAATACCGTACTGGTGCCACACGACAGATATGCGCAAATGAATAATGTGTACTTTTTACCATCGGTTGCGGCATTGATTGGCTGGCTTGAGAAGGCAGGATTTAGCGAAGTGCGCTGCGTAGATGTCGATGTGACCACGGTTGAAGAGCAGCGAGCAACGGATTGGATGACTTATCAATCGTTAAATGATTTCCTCGATCCTAATGACTCAAGCAAAACTTTAGAAGGTTATCCAGCGCCGAAGCGAGCGACAATTATCGCCAAGCGGTAGGTAGCTCCACGATTTTGTTAAGGTTGAGCCGTAGGGTGCTTTCTATGCACCGTTTAAGCTTATTACGATGGTGCATGGAATGCACTCTACAAAGATAGGGATGATATATTGTGAAAACAGCAATGGCTTTAATTACTTGTGGTTTAATTTCATTACCTGTTGCAGCCTCAGATGCTTATGGCGATCCATTCGAGGGCAGCGGTTTTGTCAGCGATGATTGGCATGTGGTCTGTGACAATACTTTGACTTGTCGAGCGGCAGGCTATAGTGAAGACGGAGCAGAGTTACGTGGCAGTATTTTGCTGACCCTCAAAGCGGGTGAAAAGATAGCGACTACCCAAGTTTTATTAAATCATTGGGATCTTTCAGAAGGCGAAGAAAGTAAATTGCAAGCGCAATTGGCAGCCGCTGACTATAAAGTTGGCATGTGGATAAATGATAAGTCCTATGGCAAAGTTCAACTGAGTGCTGATGATAATGGTGTAGGTGAATTAACTCATACGCAAACTTTGCAACTCATTAGCAATGCTCGACGGGACACTAAAATAGTTTTTAAACTTGGTAAATATCAGTGGCCAATATCTGATAAAGGTATGGCAGCTGTTTTATTGAAATTAGATGACGTCCAAGGTCGAGTAGGGTCACCGCTAGCTCTAGTTAGCAAAGAGTCCGCTAATCGTCAAAAGCTAAAGCCTGCCACATCTTTACCCAAAATTTATGCCGTAGAGGCTTACGCTGTTGCAGAGTATGGCATCGATACTGATGATCTTGCCAAAATGTCTGATGAGCAGAAGTTTTATCAGCGACTTAGTGAACGTTATGATCGGCAGTGGCAAAATAAAATGACTAAATGGGCGATAGCTAGCCTTGATGCTGAGACCCGCGAGGACTGTAACGTACTCACCTCAGATCACGGTTGGTTCGATAAAAAAGATAAGGTTTGGCGCTTCACTCCGATCGATAATAAGCATACTTTAGCCAGTCACCCTTGCTGGACAGGAGCCTATAATTTTGGCAGTGGCTATTGGCTGATTAATAATGATAAGCCTAGTAAGCCTGAACTTATTACTATTTCAGGGTCTACTTATACTGCAGGTGAGATATTCGCCGCGCATAAAGGCAGAGGCTTGGGAGACTGTTGGACCATAAAGGAATGGGTTTGGGACGGCAAGAAGTTTGCAGTAACTAGTGATAAAACGACAGGGTTATGCCGCCTTATCGTTGCAGGTGGCACATGGGATATGCCAACTTACGTCAGTGAAGTGATAAAAAATAACTGACTATTAATTAAATCAGCCACTTATTGAAAGCGACTTCCATAATAGTCTTGATTAAGAAACCAACGAAGCTAGCACCAAGGGCTAAGAAAGTCCAAAAGTACTGGTCCTATAAGAACGTAATAGTTATATAAGCCATTTTTTGAAGGCAACTTCGAGTAGAAGCTTCAATAGAAAGCCGATAAAACCTGCCCCCAAAGCTAAAAATATCCAAAAAGTACCGGCGCGTCCGGCTTCAGATTTTTTGGAAATATCGAACATGATGAAGAATAAAAAGGCGATGAATATAGGCAATAGAACGTATAGCCCCCAATTGGTAACCGTACTCGCAGCGATAGCGAACATACTTCTTTCCTTAGTTTGCAGCAAAACAAAGGCTATATTATAACGTGGAACGGTTTTGATATGAACGTTTGCATTCAGCAATATGACAGTAATACTACATTCAAGGCGACTACTGCGTCACTAGCAGTATTGATCACAATGATGGATAACGCCGTTTTATTTATAACATAGAGGGTTTCAAACCATAAGTCTTGAAATCCTCCAAATAGAAGACGAATAAAGCAAGTTTAACGCTATTTTCACCAATAATGATGCAATGATGCCCAAACCTTGTTATATTTACGGGTTATCTCTTTTTCGCCATATTTATCCGAGTTTATACCCTTATGTCACAAGCCCAAATTGATACTTTAGCTGCCCTTTTTGATGAGGCTATCCACACTCTAAAAGAGGATGGCGTTCTGCCTGCAGACTGGCAAAATAATAGTCAGATTACTCGTACCAAAGATCTTAGCCATGGTGATTTTGCTAGTAATATTGCCTTGAGTGCGGCTAAAGTAGCCAAGACCAATCCACGTGCTTTAGCGGAGCAAATCGTCAAAGCCTTGCCGAATAACCAAGACATTCGCCAAGTGGATATCGCAGGCCCTGGATTTATTAACGTCTTTTTGAATTCTGACGCTAAGTTTGCGGTGCTAGAAGATATCTTCGCTAAGCAAGAAAGCTTCGGGCTCAGTGATAAATTTGCCGATCAAAAAGTACAAGTTGAATTCGTCTCAGCCAATCCAACCTCTAGTCTGCATGTTGGTCATGGTCGCGGTGCTGCCTTCGGTATGAGTGTGGCTAACTTGCTCGAAGCCGTTGGTTATGACGTTACCCGTGAATACTATGTCAATGACGCCGGTCGTCAGATGGACATTCTAGCGACTAGTACTTATTTGCGCTACTTACAAGCCAATGATGAAACTGTTGTGTTCCCATCCAATGCTTATAAGGGCGATTATGTCGGTGATATCGCTGAGACTCTAAAAACACAGCATGGCGATAGCTATGTTCATGCCTTTGAGCAAATTGCCAAAGATGTGCCAGCAGATGCCAAATATGAAACCAATGCCGCTGGTGAAAAAGAGCTAATATCAGGGGATAAAGAAGCGCATATCGATGGTCTGATCGCTAATAGTAAAGCGTTATTAGGTGAGAGCTATGAGCTGTTTTTAAATGCGGCTTTGACCGGTATATTGGCTGATATCAAAGATGATTTGAATGATTTTGGTGTCCGTTACGAATGCTGGTTCCATGAAAAGTCTATCGAAGCTGAGATTGAGCCTGCTCTACAGATATTAGAAGATAAAGGCTATCTGTACGAAAAAGACGGCAATATTTGGTTTAGATCGACGGATTTCGGTGATGAAAAGGATCGTGTGGTACGCCGTGCCAATGGCCAAAGTACTTATTTTGCCTCTGATATTGCTTATCATAAAAATAAATTCGATCGCGGTTTCGATAAAGTAATCAACGTTTGGGGCGCCGATCATCATGGCTACGTGCCTCGGGTCAAAGCGGCGCTACTGGCTTTGGGCATTGATGCCGAGCGTTTGGATATAGTGCTAGTACAGTTCGTCGCTTTATGGCGCGGAGATGAAAAAGTACCGATGTCATCGCGCTCAGGTGAGTTTGTGACTTTGCGAGAGCTTCGTTCTGAGGTTGGTAATGATGCGGCGCGTTTTTATTATGTGGCGCGTAAGCCTGAAGTCCATGTCGACTTTGATTTAGAGTTAGCGAAATCGCAAAGTAAAGATAATCAGGTTTATTATATTCAGTACGCGCATGCCCGAGTTTGTAGAGTACTTGAAAAACTAGCAGCTAGCGGCTTGAGTGTCGATGATGCTCTTGGCGCAGCCCAGCAAAACTTGCTCACTGCACCAAATGAAGAAGAGCTCATCAAGCTACTAGGCGCTTACCCAGCCACTTTATTACGAGCGGCAACAGGCTATGAGCCTCATATCTTGACCAACTATCTTAAAGAGCTGGCGGCCTTATTCCATGGCTGGTATGACAGCAATCGTATCTTGCCAGTGAGCCTGACCTCAGGGGAGACGCCAAGCTTGGAGGAGGTCAATATGATGCAGGCGCGTCTACGTTTATCCAAGGCGGTCAGACAGACTTTGGCTAATGGCCTTAGTCTATTAGGCTTATCAGCACCTGCTAGCATGTAGTCTGGATCAGTACCATTAGCACTGATATCTAAACCTGATAGTTGCTACGAGCGTATAGTATTAAAACGCATAGTATTAAGGGGTCTAGTATTGAAAAGTGCGCTACGAAGACCTATAAAGGGGCTAAGTAGCCTGCATTTGATATTAATTTAGTTTGATGTTGTCAACTGGATAAGCAGGTTAACTAGATAAGCAGATAGACAACTATAGATATAGGGTAGGGAGAAAGTCCGTGTTAGCCAAAAAACCGAAAGGTGCCACTGAAAAACGCAAGAAGAGTAGCGTATCAGGCTTATTATGGATGTTTGTCGGCGCGGTATTGACGCTGATGATTGGAGTGTTCTTATACCTCTCACCATTGTTTAATTTTAGTCCAGCAGATAGCCAAAATGCTAACGATCCCAATCGTCAGGTTGAGCCGCGAGTGCAGACCGATACTGATAATGCAGATTATGAGTTTTATGATATTTTACCCAATCAAGAGATGGCTACTATTCCTGATGAAGATATCGGTGAGTTAGATAATAACGGCTTGAGCGGAACTAATGACTTTGAAGCTGATGTAGTCGTCACGCAGCCTGAGACTAGTACCAATAATAACGATGGCAACTTTGGTATCTCTGAAAGTACTACTATTCAGCCCAGTAATGACAACAATGCAGCATCGAATAATGATAACGAGATTACTATTGTAGAAGAAAACGCCACCTATGATGGCACAGCGCCTACTCAGAATAATAGAGTTAATAATGCTAATACGGCTAATAGTAGTGGCACCGCTAACGTACAAAGAGCACAGCCTACCACCTATATTTTGCAAATCAATAGCTTTGGTGATGCTGATGAGGCTGATCGCCGCCGCGCGCAAGTATTGATGGCAGGGGTAGATGCTAGAGTGGTCAAAAACACTACTGGCAATGGCTTACCGATTTATCAGGTGATATCACGGCCGATGAATAACCGTCAGGCGGTCGCTAGTGCCCAGCAGCGTCTACAGAATAATGGCATTGATTCCATTATCGTTGAGCAGCGTCGTTAATCTTATAGTATTACCTTTTAAAAAAGCGTCACTACGACGCTTTTTTTATGCTATTTTTTTAGTATATTTGTGGGGTTAGCAGATTAGAAGGCTATAAAACTAATGACCTCTATCAAGATTATTATCAAAACTATATTATTTAACGCCTACTAAGAGCATAACCATGAACTCAGCTGATACTACCGTAGTACCCACTGGAATGATGAAAGCATTCTTTCAAAAGTACTTTATTGATGCCTTTACTGGTATGGCGTTAGGGTTGTTTGTGACGCTAATTGCCGGACTTATTATCTCGCAGATTGGCGGTTGGCTACAGATTCCAGCGCTCATGGCTATTGGCAAGTTGGCCTCGGTATTGATGGGCGCTGGCATTGGGGTAGGTATTGCTTACTATCTTAAAGCACCGACTTTAGTGATGCTTAGCTGTTTGGTGGCTGGCATGTTAGGCGCTCATACTGAAGCTTTTATGGCAGGGACGTTATTTATCACGCAAGAGTCAGGACCGGCAACGTTTTTGGCATTGCCAGGTAATCCCATTGGTGCTTATTTAGCTTCAGTGTTTGCTTATCGTGCCGGTACTTGGATATCAGGCAAAACCAAACTAGATATTTTACTAGTGCCTTTAGTAGTCTGCGCGGTGGCTTGGGCGGTTTGCGCTTTTTTAAACCCACCCGTGGTTGTTGCGGTAAATGCAGTCGGTCAGGGCATACAGGCCGCTACTGAATTACAACCCTTGCTAATGGGCATAGTTATTGCGGTCGTGGTCGGAATTTTGCTGACACTGCCTACTTCTAGCGCGGCTATCTGTATTGCCATCGGGCTTGGCGGTTTAGCAGGTGGGGCCGCGGTAGTCGGTTGTGCGGCACATATGATTGGCTTTGCAGTCGCAAGCTTCAAGGATAATGGCTTTAGTGGTGTCATCTCGCAAGGATTAGGCACTAGTATGCTACAGATTCCTAATGTGCTGAAAAAACCCATTATTCTGCTGCCAGCGGTCATTGCTAGTGCTATCGTTGGTCCTATCGCTACGGTAGTGTTTGAATTGGCCTGTACTGCTACCGGTGCTGGTATGGGGACCGCTGGACTAGTGGGCGTATTTGGAGTAATTGAAGCATCGCAAGAGCTGATGAGCACTACGCAATTATGGACAGCTATTATCTTATTGATGTTTGTATTGCCAGCTATTATTGCCGGATTAGTGGCTTGGTTGATGCGAAAGTCAGGTTGGCTTGTAGCGGGTGATATGAAGCTGCCTTAGATGATTTTATTTTAGTAACTGGCATGAAAAAGCTCAACTATTTTAAATAGTTGAGCTTTTTTAAACTCTAATTATTTTTTAGTAGTCATTAACGACGCACATCTTTTGGCGCATCGCCATTAGGCCAGTCTTTATCTTTATTGGCTTTCACAGGACGGGGCAACTTCGTAAAGTAGCTAGCGATATCGACTGCTTCTTGATCGGTTAAAGTATTACCTTGACCAAATGGCATCTTGCCTTTAATAAAGGCAGCGGCGGTATAAGTTCGCGCCATGCCCGCACCATCATTATATGACTTGTCACCAGCAATCGCTGGAAATACATAAGTACCATCGTCATTGTATTGGCCTTCACCTGTATCACCATGACAAACCGTGCATTTTTCCGCATATAACGTCTTACCATTAACAGCATCAGGTTCTAACGACTTGTCTATTTTGACAAAACCGCGACCTTCAGGAGAAACACCATAAGGCATATCTTTGGATAACCAAGCCATATAGGAAACCATGGCATTCATATCATCCGATCCTAAATCAAGCGCTTTGCCGTTCATAGAGCGCTCAAAACAGCCATTAATACGCTCTTGAATGGTATTGATACGACCAGAGCGTGAGCGGTAAACAGGATAGATACTAGGCATATTTTGCCATGGCGCGGCATAGGCTTCTGAACCATTAGCTAAATGACAGCTAGTGCAGTTAAGCTGGTTACCAACGTTATTTGGCATCTCTTTATAGGTATTATTGGCAATCTGTAAGCCCCGGCGAATCGCATCACCGTATTCATCATCTGGAATAGTAGATTCGTCAGGCATTGTGATCGTTGGTACAGCACTGGCTACATTACTAGTATTAGCGCTTACCTCAGTTGCGGCTGGCATGTCGTTTTTTAGCTGTTCTGCACGAGCTTCGAGTCCTTGTACTCGTGCGATAGCAGCCGCTTCTTCAACACGCTCTGTCGCTTTGATGCCTTCATCGTTGCTACAGCTAGTGATGCCAACAGTGCTAACGGCTAACAGCGCGACCATAAGGACGGATGGTTTGGCTAATAAAAGGTTTTTCATTGGAATATCCTTATCGTAAATAATAATATGTCCTATCGAACATATAAACTACCTTTAGTGAGATAATCAGAGTAGTGACTTTTATATTAGTGAAGAAGTCAGCATGGTTGAAAAGTTCGTCTAATATCAGCGATTTGATACCGCAAACTTTAATGCTTAGAGCTCCAATGCTGCGAAGGTCAATACTTACTCAAAAGTAATGATCAAGCCTCTCAATAAAAATAATTATCTAGTAAATGTATAATTGTACATCATACTAGTTAGCGTCAATTATTCAGTAAGCTAAGCGTAACATAATTAGATCAGGTATTGCTTCACATTCTTTATGGCTAACTTATAATGTCATAATCACTAAAGTTATTAGCTAAAAACAGACAGCAAAAAACGCTTAAGCCTTATGGATTAAGCGTTTTTTAATTAAACTAATGCTAGTTAGCCGCTAATTTTATACGCTATTAAGTATGGCTAGATTTTGGCTTGCCCTGTTTTTTTAGTTTACGGCTGACCTTATTGACATCATTAAGGATTTTGCTATAACGCGTTGGGAATACACGCTGCACCGCATCTATCATCTTGGCATCGTTACCAATTAGGCAGCGCGGCTGATTGCTTGCGGCCGCTGATAAGATAATCCAAGCGGCTTCATTAGCATCGAATTTCAGGAATTTATTAAAGCTTCTGATCGCGCTAGGCCCTGCGCGCATTCCAAGCTCGCTAATACTATCGTTACCGCGCGCGCTATTGGCAATATTAGTTCTGATACCGCCTGGGTGAATGCAGGTCGTCGATACGCCGCAGCGCTGGATATCCAACTCTTGACGCAGACTTTCGGTAAAGCCGCGTACGGCAAATTTACTAGCATTATAAGCAGACTGTGAAGGCTGAGCGGTCAGACCAAACAAGCTTGAGATATTGACGATATGGCCATGCTCATCAAACTGACGTGATTTATTATCGGCCTTAGCAGCGCTGGCCGAAGTTTCGCTAAGCTTGACGCTGTTTTTAATCAATGGCAAAAAGGCTTTGGTACCATAGACCACGCCCCAAAAATTGATATCCATAACCCATTCTAGCTCTTCGATACTGCTACCTTCGACGGTAGAGTAGAGTGCTACGCCGGCATTGTTAAAGACAAAGTTCACTTTGCCGTGATCGGCTATCACACTGTCAGCCCAAGCATAAACGGCATCTTTATCGGCGACATCGAGTACGGTAATCGTGCTCTTTATATCATAGCCGTCCAGCAGTTTTTGCGTTTCAGCCAATGGCTCAGCAGTGATATCTGATAATGCTACATCGCAGCCCATTTTCGCTAAATGTAGAGCAAGGGCGCGTCCCATTCCAGAACCTGCGCCAGTAATAGCAGCGACATGGCCTTTATAAAAGCTATTGATATCTTCATTTTGATTAGTATTGATAGAATGCGCTTTTAACGAATCAGGTAAGTGTTTTCTTAAAGCTGATGTCATTGAGGTCATAGCAGTTAACATGAGTAACAGTCCTTTGTAATGCTAAATGGGTGATGGTGGGAATGTTATAAAAATAATAACTTGAGGGTTAATTAGAGCTTAGCACGACTTAGAGATAGTGCCGAACAGCATCGGTATACGCGGCTGTCATCTTCTGAGTTTATATCTTATATGTGCTTAAAACATAACCTTTGGCTTTGAGTTATTCATCTAAAAAATCAAACTATGACGCATAAAAAAAGTGTCTAACATAATTAAAGCTAGACACTTTTTCGATTATCTTTTTACTATCTATACTACTAACTGATTAAGCAATCTTAGGAATTTTGCCTTCGTTAATTACTTTATCATCAACGGTGACTGATTTAACGTTTTCCATTGAGGGTAGCTCGTACATAGTTTCTAGTAGAGCATTTTCGACGATAGAGCGTAGACCACGCGCCCCTGTTTTACGCTCCATGGCTTTTTTGGCGATAGCGTCTAGTGCTTTTTTGGTAAAGGTGATTTTCGCGCCTTCCATATCGAATAAGTACTCATACTGCTTAACCAAAGCATTCTTAGGTTCAGTCAGAATCTGTACTAACGCTTTTTCGTCTAGCTCTTCTAGAGCGGCAAGCACTGGCAGACGACCGATAAGTTCCGGAATAAGACCAAACTTGATCAAGTCTTCTGGTTCCACTTTTTGCAGTAAGTCTGAGCTACGACGGCTATCATCTTTTGAGCTGACATCCGCATTGAAGCCAATGCCGGTCTTTTCAGTACGCTGCTGAATGACTTTATCCAGACCTGCAAAAGCGCCACCAACGATAATCAAAATATTGCTAGTATCGACTTGGATCAGCTCTTGCTGCGGATGCTTGCGACCACCGTGCGGTGGAATCGCAGCTACCGTGCCTTCGATAAGTTTAAGTAGCGCTTGCTGCACACCTTCGCCTGAGACATCACGAGTGATAGACGGGTTTTCGCCTTTTTTACTAATCTTGTCGATTTCATCAATATAGATGATGCCTTGCTCAGCTTTACTAACGTCATAATCAGAAGCTTGCAGCAACTTTTGTACGATATTTTCAACGTCCTCACCGACGTAACCCGCTTCGGTCAAAGTCGTCGCATCAGCCATAGCAAAGGGTACGTCCAGTAGACGAGCTAACGTTTGCGCCAATAGCGTCTTACCAGAGCCTGTTGGACCAATCAGCAAGATATTACTCTTAGCCAATTCGACCATGGCATCATCAGCCCCAATCTTGGCTTTTCTTTTATCATTAGCCAAAGTTTGGCTAACTTTTAGACGTTTGTAATGGTTATAAACCGCCACTGCCAAAGCTTTTTTCGCCGCATCCTGACCAATAACGTATTCATCAAGCTTGGCGCGTAATTCTTTGGGTGTAGGTAGCTTTTTATTGACCCATGAGGTATCGATGTCACTCTCAGAATCGTCACCATCTTCGCTACTATCTACGATGAGATCGGTACACAGCTCGATACATTCATTACAGATGTTGGCATCATCAGCAGCGATTAATTGCTTAACTTCACTTTTGGCTTTACCGCAAAATGAACATTGCGGGGTCTTGTCTTTTGCCATGTAAGGCACTCCTAAAATCTTGCTTTTCTGGTTTAAAACTTAGCGATAAACGAAGTTTGGCGATGGTATTTATCTTAGTTGTAGTCTACATAAGAGACTATTTTTTTAGATCAGCAGGGCGACGCTCTAATACTTCATCAACTAAGCCGTACTCTTTAGCTTCCTTGGCATCTAACCAATAATCACGCTCAACATCTTTTTCGATTTTCTCTACTGGTTGACCAGTACGCTCTGCCAAAATCTCATTAAGGCGCGCACGAGTTTTTAGGATTTCACGAGCATTAATTTCGATGTCCGTGGCCTGACCTTGAGCGCCGCCTGAAGGCTGATGAATCATCACGCGAGCATTGGCTAGCGCATAACGCTTACCTTTTTCACCAGCAGCCAACAGGAATGAGCCCATGCTATAAGCACCGCCCATACAGATGGTTGAGACTTCTGGCTTGATAAAGTTCATGGTATCGAAGATAGCAAGACCAGCACTGACCGAACCGCCAGGCGAGTTAATATATAAGTGGATATCTTTGTCAGGGTTTTCTGCTTCTAAGAACAGCAACTGCGCGACAATTAAGTTCGCCATGTGATCTTCGACTTGACCGGTCAAAAAGATAACGCGCTCACGTAATAGGCGTGAGAAAATATCGAATGAGCGTTCGCCACGTGCTGATTGCTCAACGACCATAGGGACTAGCGCTGCTTGTGGAGCTTGTGCGGCGCTCTGTACATTGTCGTGCGCACTCATCAGCATATCGAAATGAGGATTGGCAGTGATGCGATCATAATCTGTCATAGTGAGGTCCTAGTATTAAATATAAGTCATAAAGTATAGGGATAAAAATGGAATCGCTGTTTTTATAATAGATTTATTATGCCAGTAGATAACTAGTAATAAAAAGTGCAGCAATAGTAACTTTTTTAGTGAGTAATAGTAAATGCTTAGCGTAACAAATGATAAATTCTTCCCTATTAATAGGGCGTATAGCGTCACTTATCAAGGGTAGCGTAGCAAAGTTAATAAAAAAACCGCCATTAAAAGCGCTTTAAAGCAAATAGAGCTAACAAAAATGCCCCAACAAAATTTGTTGAGGCATTTTTTATCACTTAGCTATCAGTCCATATAATAATAAGCCATTATCATATAAAAACTGAAACTGTCACTGACTACATTGCTTGCTGCTGTTGTTGCTGAGCAGCTAGCAAGTCTTGATAGCTGACTTCTTTATCCGTCACTTTACCTTGCTCAATTAGATAATCAACCACTTGGTCTTCTAATACTACTGATTCGATATTGGCACGTTGCTGCTTATCGTTAGTGTAGTATTCGATAACTTCGCTTGGATCTTCGTAGTTTTCAGCCGCTTCTTTGATGAAAGTCTCAACGCGATCTTGATCGACCTCTAAGCCTTTAGTATCGATGACACGGGCAACGATGATACCAAGACGGGCAGCTCGCAGAGCTTGCTCTTCAAATAGCTCATTTGGCAACATATCTTTATCGAAGCTATCGGCGTTAGAGCCGAACTGCTGAGCGAAACGCTGCATCATCATGCTACGCTGACGATCGATTTCTTGCTCTAACATAGCGTTTGGTACATCAAACTCGTTCTTTTCTAACAGAGCATCAAAAGTCGCTTGCTTAACTTGGCTACGCGCGGCGTTCTTGATTTCGCGTTCCATGTTCTTGCGTACGTCTTCTCTTAACTTCTCAACACCGCCTTCTTTTACGCCGAATAGCTCAAGGAACTCTTCGTCGATTTCAGGTAGCTTTGCTCTTTCAACTAACTTTACATTGATTTTGAATTGAGCTTCTTTACCCGCTAAGTTTTCAGCTTGGTAATCTTCTGGGAAAGTCACATCGATAGTTTTTTCTTCGCCAGCTTTCATGCCTTTGATGCCCGCTTCAAAGCCTGGAATCATCTGATTGCTACCGATGATTAGTTTGAAGT
>CBETCF010000001.1:0-32791 GCA_965534785.1 uncultured Psychrobacter sp. | reverse complement strand
AACTATTTTCGTCTTAAACTCTAAACCGCTTTCTTATAACGACTCACGCCACCAATAATAGTCTGCTCAATGACTCTATCATCGCCTAGCATCATCAGCACAAATAACTGCTCCTCTAATGTTTTAGTCTGACTCATACGACGCTCAAGTAAGGCTGTACCTGCTAAGTCAATCACTACAAAATCCGCTTCCTTATTAGGCATAAAGTTACCGATTTTATCGTCTAATAGTAATGACTGCGCGTTGCCTAAAGTAATCTGATATAAGCCTTGATGCGCTGACAACGGATTATTCTGTAATTGTTGAACTTTATAAGCTTCGTTCAAAGTCGTAAGCATTGACAAGCTAGTCCCCGCGCCTACGTCCGTTGCAATACTGACACCGGTATAGCTTAAGGTTTTGGCTAAATCAAATAGGCCGCTACCTAAGAATAAGTTAGACGTCGGACAATGAGAGACTTGCGTACCTGTATCACGCAGTATTTCATATTCGGCAGTCTCAAGATAGATACCGTGCGCCAATGTCGTATAGCGACCAAGTAAACCCATATCAGCATAGACATCGAGATAGCCTTTATGATTGGGATAAAGCTCACGGACAAAAGCCACCTCCTCGCGGTTTTCTGCTAGGTGGGTTTGTAAGTAAACATCATCATAACTACGGTAAAGCGCACCTGCCATTTGTAGCTGCTTAGGGGTTGAAGTAATAGCAAAGCGCGGAGTAATAGCCACATGCTGACGACCGCGCTTATGCCATTTATCGATGATATCTTGGCTGTCACGGATCCCCTGCTCTGTCGCTACACATAAGTGTTCAGGCGCATTTTGATCCATTAATACGTTACCGGTAATCATCCGCGTATTAAGTCGCTCGCTCTCAGTAAAAAAAGCTTCAACCGATTCAGGGTGGCTAGTAGCAAATACCATAGCGCTGGTAGTACCATTAGCGAAGAGCTGATTCAAAAAGAACTTTGAGGTATCATGCGCCACTTTTGGATCGCCAAAGTTTGCTTCAGTGACAAAAGTATAGTTATTAAGCCAATCGAGTAATTGCTCACCATAAGAAGCAATCATATCGATCTGCGGATAATGGACATGGGTATCGATAAAGCCTGGCATGATTATCTTATGCTTATAATCGTGGATTTGAACTGGTTTGCGCCCCTCTACATTATTAGCGTAGACTACCATAATAGATTCACTATCGCCGTAATCGACTACTAGACCTGTCTGATCATCGACAACTAATGCGCCATCAGCGATATACTCAGGATAAACAGTAACGCCTTTTATCACTGGAGTTAATACTGTCTTTTTATCAACCCCTAATTTTTTTTGTGACTCATTTGCTAGATTGGTACGTTTGGTTAAATCATCTTCGGTAAGGTAATGCAAAAGCTTAGCCTGATAAATATGAATAGTCATAAGAGTATCTCGCGTTAATAGGTATTATTTAATTTGTCAAAAGGCTAATAGATTCATCATAAAGCCATAATTATCATAATGTGGGCACAAATTCACTCAACGCAGCTCGTATGAAATTACGGCTAACCAGGCCAAAAATGTTATTTATGACGAACTAATTTAAGGGTAATTTAATTTATAAACTAAGAGTTATGGTACTGCTGTAAAATTTGCGCAGCGATAGAAACCGCAACTGCCATCGGCTCTTTACCGCCGATCTCTAGACCAATGGGCATAGTTAATTGATCGACTAATTGTTGATCATAACCGCGCTGTATTAGACGATCTTTAAAACGCTTAGCCTTAGTAGCTGAGCTAATGCAACCTATATAGGGCAATGATCGCGTGAAGTTTTCAGTCGCGATTTGCTTATCAGTATTTTCATTGTCCAAAACAGATTCGATATCTTGGTCAAGCGCTATGCAAGTGTCTAAAGCCGCTCGTACCAATTCAAAGTCTAAATTGTGATCATGAGTCATCACTAAAATAAAGCGCTGAGTTCCTTTATTATCTAACAAGTTGCGTCGATTATCAGTGACAAACGGCCGAACAAAATCAACAAGATCATCATCAATATGTGGTCGAATGTGCGCAGGCAAGCGGTAAGACGGCTGATTAACTTTACAGTCATTATCTTCTAGTAAATAGCGCTCAAACATCTCAGGTCGACTATCGACCCAGTCCACTTGACAAGGTAGCTCTGCCAAAATAGTCATCAAGGCAGCCGCTACATGTCCTGCGCCAAACACTAATAGCGATAAAGGCGGTGTCACATTAAAACATTCAAACATCACCGTTACGCTACCACCGCAGCACTGGGCTAGCTTTGCGCCTAGTGGATAGTGCTTGGTATAGACGGCTTCACGACGTATGGCTTTGGTTTTTTCGGAATTAGCCTCTTTTGACTTATCAGCATTTGCTACTACGCCCGTTTCTAACTCACCGTTTAGCAGCTGGCGTGCCGTCTTGGTGACGTCATGTTCAAGACCACCGCCGCCAAGCGTGTCACAAATGCCATCCAACGTCACAATCATTTTAGCTTGTAGCGCGCGCGGAGCCGAGCCATTGACCGCAACCACAGTCGCCAATACATGCGCGACTCCCTGCTGCTGATACTGTGCTAGACCTTCATACCAACGTGTCGGCGGCTTCGATTGCTTTAAAGACGTTAAGGCTGATGAATCAATCACTGTGGGCAGGCCCTCGACCAACGGATACGTTAGGATTCTTTATATTTTCAGGCTGATCATCAACCAGCTCACCTACCACTTCTGGCGGATTGATATCTTTAGCATGAGGCACTTGCTGCGGTTCAACTTTTTCATCGTCGAGACCATCAACTTGAGTAGTGCAATCCTTATTCTTCTTCAAGCTATCGATCGCGTCATTATTAATGCCCGTATCAATCTCCCAAGACTCGCCTTGCATGCGCATGACCGCTTTGAGCACAGCTTCTGGGGTGGCTGGCATAGTTAGCTCTGGGTTTTTTTGATAATCTGCTAAGCTTGCCACGGCATTATTGATAGCACACCAAACACTAGCGGCTAGCATAAAGGGCGGCTCACCAACGGCTTTAGAATTATAAATAGTTTGCTCTTCGTTCTTGCGATCGAACAATTTGACTTGCCACTGCTTAGGCAGGTCGTGCGAGGTAGGAATTTTATAATTAGCAGGGCTATTTGAGGCCAGATTGCCATTATTATCCCAAGTTAGCTCTTCAGTCGTCAGCCAACCCATCCCTTGCACAAAACCGCCTTCGATCTGACCGATATCGATAGCTGGATTTATCGACTGGCCAACATCATGCAAGATATCGCAGCGCAGTACTTTATACTCGCCTGTTAAAGTATCAATCTCGACCTCAGAGCACGACGCCCCTAACGCAAAATAGAAGAACGGACGACCCCAAGCCTTTGAGCGATCATAAAATATCTTTGGTGTCTTATAATAGCCAGTAGAAGAAAGACTAATACGATGCTGATAAGCTAATAACACCATGTCAGCAAAAGTCATCGTTTCTTTATCACCGATATGCACGTGATTGTGCTCAAACTTGATATCCCTTGCTGCTACTGCAAAATGCTCAGCGGCAAACTCAACAATGCGATCACGTATAGTGATACAAGCATTTTGCGCTGCCTTACCATTAATATCAGTCCCTGATGAGGCTGCTGTCGGTGAAGTATTGGGTACTTTATCCGTACGGGTAGCAGTCACTTTTACGGTATCTAAATCCACATCGAATTCATTAGCGACGATTTGGGCAATCTTGATATATAACCCTTGCCCCATCTCCGTACCACCATGATTGATCTGGATAGTGCCATCAGTATAGATATGTACTAGTGCACCTCCTTGGTTCAGATGCTGCACGGTAAAAGAGATCCCGAACTTCACCGGCGTCAAGGCTAACCCTAAACGCTTATCGCTACCTTCAGCTTCAGCTTTTTTGTTAAACTCGATCGTCTTTTGACGACGATTCTCGTAATCGCAATCTTTAGCTAAAGTTTCGATGATAGTGGCTAAATCAAAATGCTCAATCGGCTGACCATAATGAGTGCTTTGACCGTTTTTATATAGGTTAGACAAGCGTACTTGTAACGGATCTTTGCCTAAAGTATAAGCAATATCATCCATCATATATTCGGCAGTTAACAGACCTTGCGGGCCACCAAAGCCGCGATAGGCAGTATTAGAGACCGTATGAGTTTTGCAGCGATGTCCAGCGACTTGCGCAGCAGGATAATAGTAGCCATTATCACAGTGGAACATAGCACGGTCAACGATAGCATCCGACAGATCAGGCGAGTAGCCACATAATCCAGACAGCTGCATATCAACGCCTAATATTTGACCTTCGTCATTAACACCGACCTCATAACGGTTAGCGAATTCATGGCGCTTGCCGGTGACTACCATGTCATCTTGACGATCCAAGCGCATACTGACCGGTACATTATGACGCTTGGCCACAACAGCGCACAGACAAGCCCAAGCCGCGGCTTGTGTCTCTTTACCGCCAAAGCCGCCACCCATTCTACGTACAACAGTAGTTACCGCATGGAAAGGTAGATCCACAACTTCAGCGACCAACTGCTGCACCTCACTTGGATGCTGCGATGAAGTGTAAACCTCCAAACCACCATCATCGCAAGGCACGACGTAAGAAACTTGGCCTTCTAAATAAAAATGCTCTTGGCCTAGCATATGAATGTGGCCTGAGATGCGTTTAGGCGCGTTGTTAAGCTCAGTCTGCGCATCACCGCGCGTCATGAAATGGCTTGGACGGACGAACTGCTCTTGCTCAAGCGCTTGCTCAACGGTCAAAATCGCTGGCAATGGCTCGTATTCAACTTCTGCTTTAAGCGTCGCTTTTTTGGCAGCACGGTGACTGGTCGCTACCACTGCAAATAGCGTCTGTCCGACGTATTCTGTAATGGCGTCTACCATTAACGGGTCACCATCAAATACCGGTCCAATATCGGTTTTAGCCGTTAAATCTTTAAAGGTGATGACGTCCAATACCCCATCACTAGCCCGAACGGCCTCTAGCTCCATACTCACTACACGAGCATGAGCATGAGCACTTTTACCAATGGCTAGATGCAAGGTATCTTGCGGCTTTAGCATATCATCAACGTAAGTGGCGCTGCCCATAACGTGGCTAATAGCACTATCGTGCTTGGCGCCAGTGCCGATTTTACTCTTAGGGGGACGCACACGGCGAATACTATAGCTGTCAAATAATGAAGAATGATGGCTCATAATAGGTCTCTTTTTATCGGTTTTTGAATTTACTGCTATTCAAATATTTTGGTCAAAATTGTCAAAGCTCGCTTAAAGGCTTCACCTTATAAAAGATATATAAGGCCTTCTATAAGCCTATTTAAGCACCCTCAATTTGAGTACGCTGTACCATTTGCTTACCGCACTTGGCTAATAAGCGCTGCACGACATGCATGCGATATTCGCGACTGGCACGGACATCAGTCATTGGGGTTACATCTAACGGTATAGATTTAGCCGCTTTTTCAAAGCTTGCTACCTCAAAAGGCTGACCGATAAGCGCTTGTTGACAGTTTTTAGCCAGTAAAGGTACCGCTGCCATACCGCCTAAGCCAATTTTGGCATTGGCAATACTCATACCATCTGCCGATAAATCAATTCTCGCCGCTACTAAACAAGCTGAAATATCATCTTCAAAGCGCTTACTGATTTTATGGATAAATAATTGTTGATGGTCTTGCATCAAGGGAATGTGTACTGCTACGACATAACTACCTGGGCGTAGCTTAGTCTTTTTATAATCTAAGAAAAATTCCGCTAAAGAGATGGTTTCATCTGAGATTTCAAATGATTTTTTACTATCTTTATCAGTAGCCGTCTCTTTATTGATGACATCACAATGACGCAGATGCACTCGCGCCTCTAACGCTAACAATACAGGTGGCAGATCACCAATCGGTGAAGCATTGGCTATATTGCCACCAAGTGTGCCCATATTACGGATCTGCGGTGAAGCTGTTCTCGCAAATAAATCAGCAAAAGCAGGAAAATGCTGCTCTAGAATCGGTAGCATCTGCTTATAAGTCATGCCAGCACCGAAAGTTAATTCTTGGGTAACCATAGGCTCTGCACTTTCAACTTCTTTATTTTCATCTGCTTGAAAGGGTTTGGAGTCTGACAATGACCACTGTTTTAGCTCATCAACCCCTGATAGCTGAATAATAACCTCATGATCTATTAAGCGCTGAGTGATAGTTAACCCTAAATCAGTACCTCCTGCCCAAATAGTAGCTTTGGGATAAACCGCTAAGAGCTGATCAAGTTCAGCCGTAGAGGTTGGAATAAATAGCTGACGTGAGCCTTCGATTAAAGCTGGGGCTATGATATTGCTGTTACTAGTATCATTGGTGACATCAGTGTTTTGAACCTCATTGCTATTAGTCTTCGCCATAGCATCTATAGCTAAATTCATAGTTAAATCTTTTGCAGCAACTTGCTCTTCAACGCGTTTTTGGCCGATTTTTTGCATAGCTAGACCGGCATCAATGATAGGTCGATAGCCGGTACAGCGGCAAAGATTCCCTGATATAGAAGCCACGATCTCATCGTAGCTTAGCTCGTGGCTTTGTGGTTGTTGTAGATTATTCTCATAGAGATTAGCTAGAGACATAATAAAGCCCGGCGTACAAAATCCACACTGTGAGCCGTGGCAGTCAACCATAGCTTGCTGGGCTGGATGGAGTTGCGCACGCTCAGGATGGTTTTCAGGATTATCTGCTAGAAAGCCAGACGTCATGATGTGATGGTTGTCCATCTGTGACAGTAAAGTGATACAAGCATTGAGGGTATAAAAAGGTGCGCTATCGGCTGTAGGAGCTGCAGCACTAGCAGGCAAGCGCTGCGCCATCACTGTACAAGCGCCGCAGTCGCCACTACCGCAGCCTTCTTTAGTGTCCATTTGCCGCGCGTGCAAGCGTAAATATTCTAATATCGTAGTATTAGGATTAAGCTGGGTTATTTGGTGGTGTTTTCCATTTAAATAAAAATTTATCATAGCAATACTCGGCTGTCTGAATAAAAGGAAGATAAAAAGCAAACTTTATCTTTAATCGGATAATAATATGTTAACAATCAATATATCAAAGGTCAGGCGCATACCGCGACACTGCCATAAGGTAGTATTCAATTATTATAATAATAAAATTTATACGACGACGATCATCATACCTACATCAATACTGATAGTTATACAGGTATTGAATAAGCTGACTGCCTATGAGACTGCTGACTGGTTCAGACTTAATCTTTATTAAGGATGGAGCTTCAGTATCTATAAGCGCTGCTTAAACGGCGCAAATATCTACGAAGATTGAAAAAAAATGTCCATTTAATTTGGCTATTCGCCAATCAATATTCCGTATTTTAATTAACCGGTCAAACCTCTCCTTTGAAGCTGACTCTTTGGTTAACATTATAATACTAGCATTATATTTAATTATTTTACAACTTAAAACAGTATTTATATTAAAAAGCTTCAACAGACCCTAAGGTCAATGACTATCTCCTGTTGTTAGTAGCCGCACAACAAAGCCAGCGTTGCTTTATCAAAATAGCTGATAAAGCAACGCTGGCTCGAGTATTGAAACTATTAGATCTTATGTTACAAATGCTTAACTAGCCCCTAACTCAAGCAAGCTAGCATTACCACCGATAGCGGTAGTATTGATGGTGATCACTCGCTCAGTGACAAAACGATAGAGATAATCCAGACTTAGCATTTCCCTGAAGTCTACCATATCTGTCACTGAAATTACTTGCGTCAGAATACCATCAGTATTGGCAAGCTCTTGACTTATGGCTTGAACTTCTGCATGACTACCTGCGACCGCCACTTGTGCTAGACGGTCGATATATAGCAAAGTGATGGTTTGCGAATCATTGGCAACGCTAAGCACATCATCACTGATGCCAGCATTATAGAGTATTTTAGCCGCCTCATCACACATATCCACTTGGCTTGGGCAATGCAATATCACCTCATTACCAGTCAATAAAGCAGCGATCAGTTGACCTAATACTGCCATAGCTTTGGCTGACTCAGCACCGATAACCATGGTTTTGCCGCGTGCAGTCACATACAAATCGTTAGATTCGCCAGTAGCGCCTGTCATACGCTGTACTTCGTCAAGCTTAGGGGCAGCGCTTAACAGATGATGAAATAAACGTCGTGCCTTATTAGCATCTCCTGTCAGTAGTGCTAGCTTAGGAATAGCCGTTTCAAGATAAGCGGCGCGAGCGGCAGCGCTAAGTAATCGCCAAGCTTCACAAACTTGGGCATGATTTTTTTTGAATTCATTCGCCATTTTGCTGCTCCTTATGCGAGTTCTGTAGGTGTGGTAGATTGAGCTGATTGCACGTTAGTCGTTTGCATATTAGCTTCTTTATTGATAACAGTATCAGTACTGAGCTTCATCAGACGAGCCACATAATGCGGCCCCCCTGCTTTTGGACCAGTACCGGATAGTCCTGTACCACCGAAAGGCTGCACGTTGACTACCGCACCGATTTGGTTACGGTTAATATAAGTATTGCCCACCACTACACGGCGCTCGATATGTTCAGAGATATTTTCTATACGGCTATGAATACCTAAGGTCAGACCAAACCCAGTGCCGTTAATGGCATCAATAAGTTTATCTAAGTCACGTGCTTTATAGCGTAGCACATGCAATATCGGACCAAAATGCTCACCGCCAATGACATCGATACTACTGACTTCAATCGCTGTTGGCATTACGAAAGTTGCTTGGTCTTCACTGACCACTGAGCTTGCACTCATTGGGGTTTGTCCCAAGATTGTCGCGGTCGCTTCAGACTGCATGCGCTCGATATGAGCTTCTAGTCCCTTTTTGGCATCACTATCAATAACTGGACCGACATCGGTTGAGACATAAGTAGGATTACCAACGACTAACTCAGCCATATGACCTTGCAGTAGCTCAATGATACCGTCAGCGACTTCTTCTTGCACACAAAGAATACGACAAGCTGAACAGCGCTGACCGGCTGAGCCAAAAGCTGATAACACCGCATCAGTGACCACTTGCTCAGGCAATGCGGTTGAATCGACGATCATCGCGTTTTGACCACCCGTTTCCGCAATCAAGATAGGCAGCTCACCACTCGCCTGCGGATGATTATTCAAGCTTTGATTGATACGCTGAGCGGTTTGCGTTGAGCCAGTAAAGATTACCCCAGCAATCTGATCTGATGCTGTCAATGTAGCACCAACATCACCAGCACCAGCGACGAACTGTAATGCCTCAGCTGGCACGCCCGCCTGATACATAAGCTGCGCGCCAAAGTGCGCAATCAAACTAGTTTGCTCAGCAGGCTTAGCAACTACCGTGTTGCCAGCAGCCAAAGCGGCAACGATCTGACCAGTATAAATAGCTAAAGGAAAGTTCCATGGGCTAATACAGACGAAAGTACCACGAGGTTTATAAGTTTGACGAATCAGCTTACCAGACAAGTCAGTAATCTCTTGTACCTCAGCTTCTAAGCGCTCAGCTTCGTCAGCATAAAAACGACAGAAATCTACCGCTTCTTTGATCTCATCAATGCCGTCTTGCATAGTTTTACCCGCCTCGATTTGGCATAAAGCCATCAGCTCAGCGTAGTTTTCTTCATACAAGTCTGCCGTTTTGCGCAGCATTTCAGCACGTTTAGCTGCAGGAACTGCTTGCCATGCTTTTTGACCGGCAACGGCCGCATCAATCGCTTGATTGGCAATATCAGCATTAGCGTATTTGACCTCACCAGCGATGACCTCATGATTCCACGGCGCACGAATGCTTTGGCTATCGAGTTGCTGCTGAGTGCCGTCTTTGGTGTATTCGCTAATGGCCTGACCATTGATGATGGAAGTTGCTGACCAAGTCTTTTTGCGTTGCTCTTCGATTGCGGCATTGAACGGTTGCCACTGCGAATCAACAAAGATGTTAGGACCATAGCTTGCCGTTCGATCGCCGTAAATATCTAACGGCAACGGAATTTCTGGGTTGTTTAAATGCTCATTAGCCACTAACTTGTCGTAAGGATGGACAGTCAGCTTATCGATAGGATAAGACTTGTCTAATAGCTGATGCACAAACGAGCTATTGGCGCCGTTTTCTAATAAACGACGAACTAGATATGGTAGCAAGTCTTGATGCGCGCCCACTGGCGCATAGATACGTACTGGGATTTTGTAAGTTTGCAAAATATGATCATAAAGCGCGTCACCCATGCCATGTAGACGCTGGAATTCAAACTCCTTATGGGTGCTCATGGTCATAACAGTCGCTAAAGTATGCGCATTATGGGTGGCAAACTGTGGCCAAATAAGACCGCGCAGATGATCGGATAACAAGAAGCGCGCACAAGCGAGATAAGCGGTATCGGTACCTTCTTTACGCGTCCATACCGGATAACCTGAAAGCCCTGTTTGCTGAGCCATTTTGATCTCAGTATCCCAGTAAGCGCCTTTAACCAAGCGTAACGGAATACGGTCGCCCACCTCTGTCGCTAGGCGTGCCAGCCATGCAAAGATAGCGATAGCCCGTTTTGAATAGCCTTGTACTACTAAGCCTAAACCATCCCAGCCCGCAGTAATAGCGTCTCGGTATAGAGATTCAAAGAGCTTTAAGGAGATTTCTAAACGATCGGCTTCTTCGGCATCAATACTTAGATCGACATTGACTTCGCGTGCCGCCTCAATTAATAGTAAGCAGCGCTGACGCAATAGCCCAAGCACTTGCGCTTCTTGAGTGGCTTCATAGCGCGGATGTAACGCTGATAGTTTGATAGAAACGGAAGGTTTTGGCATACCCTCTTTGACTTTGATATTAGCCGTCGCTTTAATAGCATGCAGATAATCATTAAAGTATTTTTCGGCATCTTTATTGGTGATTGCCGCTTCGCCTAACATATCAAAAGAGTAAGTGTAGCCTTTATTACGATAGGGCTGGCTGTTGCGACTGGCTTCTTCAATAGTTTCGCCAAGTACAAACTGATGACCCATAATACGCATGGCTTTTTGCATCGCCGCACGAATCATCGGCTCGCCCATCTTTTTGGTCATCCGATCCAAAAATCCTGAGGCGGTCGTGCTACTGTCAATGCTGACTACTCGGCCCGTCATCATCAGGCCCCAAGTTGAGGCATTAACAATCATACCGTTATCGTCTTTTAGATGCTTTTTCCAATCAGCGACACTCATTTTGTCACGGATAAGCGCATCCGCTGTATAGCTATCAGGCACGCGAATTAAAGCTTCTGCTAAGCTCATCAGCAAGATACCTTCTTGCGTATCCAAGCTATATTCTAATAATAAAGAGTCTACCATTTTGACTGCTTTGCCATCACTACGGACATACTCAACCAGTTTGCGCGTCTGCTCACTAGCCGCTTCACGTTCTTCGTCAGTAGGCTTCGCAAGCGGTAGTAACGCTGATAACCAACGACTCTCATCGACACTATATAACGGCGATATACGAGCAAACAGCTCATCGCTTGACTGGGTAATATAGTCAGGATTGAGTAAATCCGTAGGCTCAAATAATATTGGCTCTTGGGGGGTAAACTGATCTATTGGGTGCATACCAACTCCATAATTATTGTTTATAATTATCGTTTAAAAAACCATGGTAAATAGAGTGTCTAGATCTCAATAATATTGTGCTTTTTATAGCTATATAGCTTGTCACTTAGAATCATATATCAATACTTATCTATGATTAGAGCTACTTTTGGAAACTAATAAAAACCCATAAACTAGATAACCAACATAGCTATTAGCAAGAGACAAAAGCCAAATTGTAAAAGATCGGACAGCGCTATCACAAAACGAGCATATCCAGCAAAAGCTAGATAAGGTTAAGTAGATCGTCGCCTGTTAAACGGACTACGTTAACAATACAAAGGCAAAATAACGTTAAGCGGCATTAGTGCCTTCTTCTTGTCGGTAGTGAAAGGAGGATTATCGGGATACTACAAATTCACTGTAAGAAAAACCTCTACGGCGTTGCTTGAGGTGATGCGCTTAACTTATCCATATTATCATGAAAGAAAAAAGCAAACTATCCATAACCCCTGTTTATTGCAAAACTTAACTGTTTCAAAAACAGATAGATAGCTTAGTAAGGTTATCACTGATGACTAGCTTGTTTTTGTTTGCTATTTTTATCTTGGTGTATAGTAATTATCTTGTCATAAATGAGCTAGAGCATAAAATATTTTGACAGCTTGGCTCTAAATTCAAGGCCAAAAAAATCCTTGCTACTCATTATTATGGATAGCAAGGATTAGTATTAACTTATCTAAAACAAAGCTTTAGACAAAGATGATTTTAGCTAATAATACTAAGGTTAATATCCAAACGGCAATACTAACATCAGCAAACTTGCCTGTTAACACTTTAACCGCGGTAAAGGTAATAAACCCAAGCGCAATACCATCAGCGATGGAGTACGTCAATGGCGTAAATAACAATACCACAACAACAGGCGCTGCCTCTGTTAGATCCAACCAGTCAATATCTTTTAGGGTACCCATCATCAGTACTGCAACATAAAAGATAGCACCAGCCGTTGCATAAGCGGGAATCATACCAGCAAGTGGGGCAAAAAACATACTTAATAAGAATAGCACCCCGACTGTCACAGCAACTAATCCGGTGCGACCGCCGGCGGCAATACCTGAGACACTTTCAACAAAACTGGTAGTCGATGATGTACCCAATAATGAGCCTGCAACTGTAGCGGTTGAATCGGCAAGTAATGCTTTGCCCATATTCGGAATTTTGCCGTCTTTACCTACCAAACCTGCTTGGCTGGTCGTGGCTATCAGCGTACCTGCGGTATCAAACAAATCGACGAATAAAAAAGCAAAAATAACACTAATCATCCCTATGTCAAAAGCACCTGCGATATCAAGCTGCATAATCGTTGGGCCAATAGAGGGCGGTGCCGAAATAATACCGCCAAACTCGGTATTACCTGTCAGTAAGCTAATTAAAGCGACCAATAAAATACCGATCGTTACCGCTCCCGGCACTTTCTTATAAGATAGGCCAACAATTACGATAAACCCTAGTGCTGCCATAGCAGGACTAAAGGTTGTCATATCGCCAAGGCCTACCAATGTGGCATCATTGTTGACAATAACGCCTGAGGTTTGTAGCGCAATAAAAGCCAAAAATGCACCAATACCGGCCACTACCCCTTGCTTCAAAGAGTTAGGAATAGCATCAATGATGACTTCGCGGATCTTAAACAGACTTAATAGTACAAAG
Organism: uncultured Psychrobacter sp.; assembly: GCA_965534785.1. Lineage (GTDB taxonomy): Bacteria > Pseudomonadota > Gammaproteobacteria > Pseudomonadales > Moraxellaceae > Psychrobacter. Next base: position 19,489 of record CBETCF010000001.1, on the reverse strand, counting down.
ATACAACCCGATAAAAATACTGCACCCATTGCAGCTTGCCAGGTATAGCCCATACCAAGTACGACGCCATAAGTAAAAAAGGCGTTAAGACCCATGCCTGGTGCCAGCGCGACTGGCAGCTTGGCATAGATACCCATAATGAAACAGCCTACCGCGGCTGCTAGACAGGTAGCGACAAATACCGCCCCTTTGTCCATTCCAGCGTCGGCTAGTACGTTAGGGTTAACAAAGATGATGTAAGCCATCGTCAAAAACGTGGTTACACCTGCGAGAATCTCTGTTTTGATGGTGGTATTCTCACCATTGATTCCAAAATAGCGTTCAATAGCATTCATAGTTTAGCTTCCCACTTGCGTTAATTAAGTATCGCTTCCAAATTGCTTTATAACTGCATTCTAAACAGGTCAATTAAAAAGCCATGAACACCAAAAGTATTCATAACTGAATAACGATTTATCAGGACATATTTGATTGATCATGATGCTGACACATGATGCTGTATAGAATGGTTTTTAAGCGATACGAGAAGAAGCTTATCTAGTTTAGTCATTCTAAGGGGCATAGTTACCATTTAGCGTCGTTAGGAGTCTCGCCCCCACGTTTATAAAAAACCCAATGCTAAGGTAATCCTGCCCTTTTTGCAAAATCAACATAGTAATGAAAATTACTATCGTTTTGCATTTAACTTTAAGCATAGCTTTGATGAAGTTGCAGCTATTAGCAGTGTTTATTTAAGTTGTCAAATCTAACTTCAAAAACTAAATCTCAAATCTGCCTCATCAAAATAATCAGTCTAAAATTGCAATATGATAAGCTTTTGTTTCACAAAATCAACTTATAGACATATTTTGCAATCTTAAATTACAATTTAACCTGCAAGGCAAACCATATTATATTTTTTGTGGCTTGTCATCTACTTTTTGACCATCAGACGGTATATTGTTTAAATAGTATAATAATAATGACCTTTTTAGCATTTAGCAGTACACTAGCGAGTTCAATTAACATCGCTATAATAGTCAAAGTTCCATCAACTACTTATAATACTAAGCGACCCTGTCATTTATAAAATATACTGAATTATTATTTGGTTTGAGAGTATCGTTATCCTAAGTATGTCGCTTGTTTAACGTTAGCTCATTATGTGAGTCTATTACATGCCTGAATCTCTAAATATTATCGACCTTATTACCCAAGCCAGTTTGTTGGTACAGATTGTAATGGCGTTACTGTTATTAGCCTCTTTGTTAAGCTGGGTAGTGATCTTTCGTTTCAGCTCACGTTTGGGAACTGCCAAGAATTATGATCGGCAGTTTGAAACTTGGTTTTGGTCAGGAGAAGACTTAGCTAAACTCTATCAAGGCGTACAAGGCTCCCCTGATCGTCAAGGCTTGGAGCAGATTTTTTATGTCGGATTTTCTGAATATCTAAGAATGCATAAAAAGCGTCAACCCAAAGACGATATCATCGATGCCGTTGAGCGTAAGCTTCGTGTTGGGCTTGGCCGTCAGCAGTTATTATTGGAATCTGGGCTAACTACACTGGCGAGCATAGGCTCAGTAGCGCCTTATGTCGGTCTATTCGGTACCGTTTGGGGGATTATGAATGCCTTTTTGGGATTGTCACAAACTGAACAAGCTACTCTTGCCTCAGTCGCTCCTGGTATTGCCGAAGCCTTGATAGCGACCGCTATGGGTTTATTCGCTGCTATTCCAGCGGTTCTCGCTTATAACCATTTCACTGCTAAGTCAGCGCGTTTGTATGAGTCTAGAGCATTATTTTGTGACGAGATGACCGGTATGCTGCAGCGTGAGACTAGCACTGAGAACCAAACGGCAACTCCTCGCACCACTCAGATAAGCCAGAGCAATCCGCTATGAAGCCAAGTCCTTATAGCCGCAAAAAAGCGACGCTCAATAGCGACATGAACGTCGTGCCTTATATCGATGTCATGCTAGTATTGTTAGTCATTTTTATGGTAACCGCACCCATGCTGACCACTGGTGTGGAGGTAGACCTACCTAAAGAGCAAGCGGCTAGTATGAACCAAAATCAATTACCAGTAATCGTCTCTTTGACCGATAGCGGTGAGATCTTTATTAGCTATGAAAATAATATGGACGTACCTATCAGCGAGCCTGAGCTGATAAACACCTTATCCAACTTGCAAATACAGAGTAATACCGAAACGGGGCAGCCATTGCAGATAATGATCAACGCGGATCAAAACAATCAATATGGCGACATCGTGGCGCTAATGGCCAACTTGCAACAAGCGGGTATTCAAAAAGTAGGATTGCTCACCGGTCCTCCTTTGCCAATACCGCAATAACTCTAATTTTTATATTAGCGGCTATGTAGTAGCTTCTTTATAATGGTAAGTCCTTTATAATAGTAAGCACCCAAAGTATTTTAATCTAGATAAGCTGACAAACTATAATCATGAATAATGCTCCTACCGTCTACATTCCGACTCAACCTGAGAGTGATGGGCTGACACTGCCTACACTGCTCAGCTTGCTGGCGCATGGTATAGTGTTTGGTCTATTGATCTATACTTATCAGCAGCCAACGTTAGAGGCAGCGGGCGCGATTGAAACCACTATGGTATCTCCGGAACAATTGGCTGAGCTGCAAGGACAAATATTATCCAACCAAGCGGCAGCGGCTGAAGCAGCAGCTAGTGCTTCATCAGCCGAAGCGTTTGCTAGTCCTACTAGCAATGACAGTCCAGATGTGACTCAGTCAAACTCGCAAAGCGTACCGGTGTTTATGCGCTCTGATGAAGCCGCTGACGATCCGTTACTTATGAGCCAAGATCAACAGCAACGATTGGCTGAACAATCAGCCGATTATGAGCGCGATTTGGCAGAATGGAATCTGCAAGCAGAGGCGCAAGCTAATGAGCGACTTGAGCAAGTCGAGCAGCGCAACCAAGAAAATACCGACGAAGAACGTAAGAGACTTAGGGAGTTTCGTGCTGCGCAAAATAACACTCCAAGAGTCAACCGTCCCAGCAGTACCGATCGCAATATAGAGATAGAAACGGGTAGCTCCAGTAGTACAGGCAAAACTTTTGATCTATCTGATGGGCAATCGGTAGTGACGGGCGGTAGCTCAGCCAGCAGTAGCGGACCATCGCGCTCAGCAGGCGACTATAAAAAAGGTATAGCTGATAAAATTCAACGAAATTTAAGAGCGCCCATTGAAACACAAGGTATGACGGCTAGAGTAGCGCTTAAGTTAGATAGCAGAGGCAATGTACTATCTGCCAGAGCCAGTGGCGGTAATGATGCGGTTAATAGAGCGGCAGAAGATGCGGCTCTCGCTGCTAGCCCCTTACCTATTGATCTAAATAATCCGGCAAAGTTTAGTGATTTGACTATTAATGTGGTTGTTCAATAGCTAGTGGTCGCTTAAGCTCTATACCAATGAATCTAGACAAACCTAAATGCATTACCACCTTAATTATAAAAATTAAATCTTTATAGAGTATAGATATTCACTCTACCTCATTATTGAGACATTATTAAGCTAAGGTATTTACCTATGAAATTATTACCCTTTTCCATTCTAAGCCTAACCTCAACAGCGCTATTACTGATGCCAGTACTACTCACCCCTATCTACTCTGCAAATGCGGCACCGATGGAAATCGACGTTACTGTTGTCGCGCCAAGACAACAAAATCAAGTCGCCCTAGTGCCTTTTGCAGGGGACAAAGTATTATCATCTGTTATTCTCAACGACTTGAATAGAACTGAATTAAAAGTCACTAGCCAAGGTTTACCGCAGCAGCCGCGTAGCAGCACGGAATTAGCCGGTACTTTACCGGTTTGGCAAAGTATGGGCATTCCTTACTTAGTAGTCGGTAGTACCCGCACGGATCGCGGCAAAGTGATTACTGATTATGAGGTTATCGAAGTACAAACGGGTCGAGTGATACAAGGCAAACAGAGCCTAAGTTCGGATAATGATGCGCAAAGTCTACGTTATGCCGGTCACGTCATTGCTGATAAGGTTTATGAGCTCATTACTGGCACGCCAGGGGATTTCTCTGGACGCATTGCCTATATTGAAGAGATTGGCGTCGGTAAAAACAAAACCTCACGCTTAAGAGTGATGGATGCTGATGGTGAAAACGCCAAAACCATCACTGAAGTAAAAGGCTCTATCTTCTCGCCAGCTTGGTCTCCTGACGGCAATCGCATCGCTTATTCTGTACAACGCGAAAAGTCCTATCCAGTCATCTATATACAAAACGTCAGTGGCGGCGGTGCTAGCGTTATAGCTAATTATAAAGGTAGCAATCTAAGTCCCGCGTTTTCACCAGATGGCAGCAAAATATTATTTTCTAGTAGTTTTGAAGGCAGCTCTGACATTTACGAGATGAGTGCAAGCGGCGGTAATTTGCGTAAGCTTATCGACTGGCCAAGCAGTGAAGTACAGCCAAGCTACGCTCCTGATGGACGATCTTTTGTCTTTGTCTCTGATAAAGCCGGCTTTAATAGACCACAGATCTATCGTTATGAGTTTGGCTCAGGGCGCACGACCAAAGTGTCTAATAGTAGCTATGCTACAAGCCCGCAGTTCAGTAGCGATGGCTCACAAATTGCCTTTTTGAATGGGCGCTCAGCCGCTGTCATGAACACTGGCGGCGCTATAACCGCCAATCTAGGTAATACTGGTATTGATGAAGCGCCAAGCTTTTCGCCCAATGGTAAGCGCGTGGTATACGCCTCAGAGCAAGGCGGTAAAGGCGTACTGACAATCAAATCATTGAGTGGTGGTGAAGCGTTCGGCAAGTCAGGTCAAGGCGTTATTCGCTCACCCGTTTGGTCAGCTAGCCCTAATAAGTAGCGCTTAGCTAATTTAAATTAGTTACCCTAAAACTTATAAGCATTCGCTTTACTAGGCTAGCAAAAAGCGTTCGATACCGTATTGTATCGAACGCTTTTTTATTAGCTAATAATAATTATTAATTATATAAAAAAAACTTACTCATCACTTGGATCACTAGCTGGCGGTTTAGCATGTCTTAGCTGAGCGACATCTTCAGCGGTAACCTTATCAGTGTATCCATTTAAATCAGTGACCACGTATTGAGTCACCGCTGCAAGCTGCTCATCGTTCATCATGCCATGGAATGACGGCATACCACGAAAACCATTAATCAAGATATCAATAATATAATATTTTGATTGCATCTTACTGTTATCAGCTAACGGAGGATAATAGCCAGCACCGTAAGCGCCTTCACCTTTATGCATATGACAAGCCGCGCAAGAATCGTGATACAACTTTTTACCATCTGTTGTCACAAAAGCATTTGTGCCTTCAAACTTCGCTTCCCATTTGGTGATACTAGGGTCATTTTCCATACTTGGAAGTGAGCTGTCATCAACGATGTTGACAGCAGGTGCAGCAAGCTCCTCACGGCTCATATAAACAGCACCCCAAGCTCCAGTATTACGGCTTTCTTGATAGTCAGTCGCCAATAGCGCCTCTTGCTCTTGCTCACTAGCCACAGTCTCTACATCATCTGATTGTTGACTACAGCCTAAAAGTGCTGCACTGCTTATCGCACTCAGCAACATCATAGTCAGCAATTTGGGTGTCATGTTTTTCATGATTATATTGTCCATGATAGCCTCTGAATTTTTATAGTTATCCATATTAATCAAATATTTAACCTAGCATCTTTGCTTTTTTATGTAGGCGCTTGGCCGCATCCATACCAGATAAAATAGCGCCTTCTTGCCACGCTGGAATATGTGAGCAATGCTCGCCCGTTAGTACGATACGATTATCAATACTGCAAAGCGTGTCATAATGCTGACGGCGAGTCGATTCATTCCAAATACCATAACACCCTAATGTCCACGGTATACGATGCCAAACCACTGAAGTACCGGTGCGAAATTCTTTGGGATACTGCGGATGGATATATTTACCGTAATCAAGCGCCACATTGATACGCTCTTTTGGTGTCAGACTATTGAACTTATAAGAGGTTGGACCATAGCCATAAGCCCCTAATAGAACACCACTGCCCGTTTTGAACATATCTTCTGAAGGATAGGCAATCTGCGCAATAGGCATGTCGGTGTAAGTCAAACCACCATATATCCATTCATCCTCTTCCCAAAAACGGCGATTGAACTCCAAACCCACTTTATAAGAAGTCTCATAAGGCACAGCTGCCATGGCTTCTTTCATCGGTTTTGAGACGTTAATATCGATTTGAGTCAATACGGTAAGCGGTATATTACAGATGCACCAATCGGCACGCACTGATTTAGTCGCGCCATCAGGGCTATTGCTATCAACATAATCTACGGTAACGCCAGTTTCGTCTTGGTTGATCTTAGTGACTTTAGCGTTGAACTCGATCATTTCACGGCATTCGCGAGTAAAGGCATCCCCAATTTTACCCATACCACCAACTGGCTGAAACATAGTGGGTTGATGCCCATAAGTCATATGATTGCCATAAATATCGGCCCACATGCCTGAATCTAATATCTCAGTAATAGGCAAAGTCTTAGAAGGCTCGGCATCTGGCATTAAGCCGCCACCTGGGAAGACACTATAACCACGATGCTTGGTGGTCGCATGGCTAGAGCGGTAGCGATAGTCCTTATCAAGCACACCCCAGCCTTTTAGACCCTCAAGCAGTTTTTCTTTATCCTCAGAATTAACCGAACGATCAAGGCCACCGACATTCACTGACTTTGATAGCAATTCTGCAAGATTACCCTGAATATCATTTTTTACATCACCCAAACGCTGTGGTACGCCGTCAAAATGAGTAGTGCGGTGCAGATAAGCACGATCATTGGTTTGAATAAAGGGCTGCATCTCTACGCCGAACTCTTTACAATAATGGAACACGGCATAGTGATGACTTGGTAGACGCCACGGGCCACCATTGAAGTAATTACCTTCTTCAAAATCACAAGTGACCTCTTCGCCGCCAAGCTCGGTATATTTATCACCACTGTGTAGGGTCCAACTCCGACCGCCACCACGGTTTTGATATTCTAATACCTTGACATCATAGCCGGCTTTACGTAGCTCGTAAGCAGCGGTCAGACCACCAAGACCAGCACCAAGGATAACGATACTAGCACCAGGAGGTGCGCCCTTAAGGTCTACCGTTTCTTTGAAGCTAGACTCTGCCGCAAACCCTAACGTAGTCATGGCTTGATACATAGCTGTCGCTCCAGCAGTCTTACCGATCATCGAGAGCAACTGGCGCCGTGTTGGTGATTGAAGCATATCTTTCATGATGTTGTCCTTTTGGTATGACGGTCATGTCTGCTAGCAATAATTGATATATATCATTGATGAATAATATTTTTTTACCAAATTAATCAAACTTTACTATCTTTTTTAAATTAATTTTTCACTAAAAAAAACATAAGCTTTATAGTTGATAATCAATTACTTTAGCAGTGTCATTTACCTTATTTTTAGTCGATTAATATTTTTTATTTATAGTCATTGGTGTCACTCTAACTAAGACGTCTAGAACGTATAATGGCTCGAATGATAAGGAAGATAATGACGATAGCAGCGATAATTCCTAAAGCGGCTAATAAACCTGCATGTTTAATCAAAAAAGGTTGACTCGGCTCAGAGTTCTTAATTTGATCAATATCATCAGCACTCAGCTCACTGCTAGGAAGACTACCAAATTTGACTCGCACGTAATTAGCAATATTAGCAATTTGCTCACTGCTTAATTCCTCTGCGAAGCCTGGCATCTTCGGACTAGTATCCGTGCCACCAGCAGCGCCATGCAATATGATATTAACTAAGGCATTAGGGTTATCACGGCGAATACTACTTAACCCAACGATAGGCGCATAACGAGCATCGGGCTGAGCGTAACCATTAACGCCATGGCAGCTTGCACACTCTGCTAAATATAACGCTTCTGGAGAATTGCTACCACCACTGACTTGCGCTTTAGCTTGGGTTAGATAGTCATCTTGTGCAAGCAAGTCATGAGTGATTGACTCGTTAATAGGACTTGGCAAGCGTGAAGCATCCACTGGTCTCACTTTGTCTTCAGTTTGTACCACAGGTACTACTTTTAGATAGGAAGCAATAGCCCCTAAATCTTCATCTTTTAGATAACGCGTACTGTGTGCCACAGCTTCCGCCATTGGCCCACCTGCATAAGCGCGCTGATCAAGCTTACCGGTACGCAGGTAAGTGACAATATCTTGCTCACTCCAGCTACCAATTCCGCTAGTTTCATCAGGAGTAATGTTGGGCGCATACCAAACTCCTAATTCAGCACCTGATAAATAATTCGACTTATCGAAGCCCATCGTACTATTTCGCGGGGTATGACAAGTGCCGCAATGACCAAGATTATTAACTAAATACTCTCCGCGTTGCTGAGTTTCAGTTAGCCCTTCACGATTATTAGTAGAAGGAACGTTGAGTACATTCCACCCAAGCATTAAAAAGCGGAAGTTAAAAGGAAATGGCAAGCTAGTCTTATAGTCAGGAGCTTCATCATAAGCCGGTACGCTTTGTAGATAAGCAAACAGCGCGTTGATATCTTCATCAGTCATACCGCTATAAGAAGGATAAGGCATGGCCGGATAAATCATATGATTGGGCGCACGACCCTTTTTTAGCGCATTTTTGAGATCTTTCTCAGTGTATTTACCAATACCATACTGCTTCGAGGGCGTAATATTGGTGGAATAAATACTACCCATAGGGGTTTCAATAGGGTTACCACCAGTATAGTCATCACCATGACAAGCCATACAGTCAGCGGCACGGGCAATATAAGCACCGCGGTTAACCAAATCACTATTGGCTGGGCTCACATTAGGCAGACTTGCTGCTTCAGGTAAACTTGCCGCTTCAGCTAATGCGGCAGTAGAAGTGAGACCGATAGCAAACATCGATAGCATTAGGTAGAGTGGCTTCATAATATCCTCGTCAAGCTAACAGTTATTAATTACGCTTATTAATGTTTTAAATTATTATTAATTTTTGCTGATATCGTTTTTATAACCTTGATACAGAGTAAAGATAGTAGAGGGTCTTTTATCAACTAGTCATTATCATATAAGCTAAACTTTATATTATTTCTGAATTATTGCTAGTTTATTAACTTACTGGTTAAAATACTTTACAAAAGTTACACTACATTGGTATGGTTAAAGTCTATACAAACTAAATATTTTATTAAGAGTGCTAAAAATGTGGTTGCCATCAGGTATAATCCGCTTATTATTTTTAATACTTATAACGGTTGAGAGCCTAACTACTTTGAAGACAATCCTTAAAGCAATTATTGTGAGAGCATTTAGTGTTAGCTGTTTATTTATATTGGCGACTTCACAAAGCGGTTGCCAATCTATGCAATTTGGGGCGAGTCCCATTCCAGTCATTGCTCATAATGTTCAACATTGATCATATTAGCTATAACGACTAAGCTTAATTAAGCTCTTATCCCTAACAAAGCAAAAGGGCAGATATTGATTAGATATCTGCCCTTTTGCTTGCTGCTTTACTTTATGAAGCGAAATGTAAACAAATCAAATCGAAGTTATTGGTTGCTAGCAGGTTGATGTTTGATAATGGTTTTTGCTAAATGATTACCGAACCAAACGGCGGTATCCATATCGCCTTTCCCAGGAGTCACCTCAGGCGGTCCATCCGCTGACTGAGTCATCAGGCCTAAGAAGCTGGATAAGCGGTTTAGATCTTCATCGCCATGACCGGTCGGCATTAATGGTAGGCCAATCCAGTTCATACCGTGCTGCATACAATAGAGATTAATTTGTTGTAGTACCGCTAGTTTATCGCCGCTCAGTCCCCCTGAGTTAGCAAAAGCGGCCGCCCACTTCCCTTCCCACACTCGGTTATACCAGCGCTTTGAGGTCTCCTCCATAAAGGTTTTAAAGCCAGCGGTGACGCTACCCATATATACCGCACTACCAAAGACCAATAAATCCGCTTGATCCAAAAAATCCCAATCGACATCATGAACGTCAACGGCTTTGACTTGTGCGTCAGCAAGCTGTTCACGTGCGCCAGTAACCACTGCTTCGGCAACGCGCTTAGTATGACCATAATTACTGTGGTAAATGACAGCTATGGATAGATTGAGATTTTTATCAGTTGTAGATGTAGTCATACGAGCTCTAATAATAAATAAATTGAATAAGGTTTTTTGGTAGCGTCACTAGCAACTACGGACAATAATTAAGGCCATACGCCCAGTAGCAGGCTGCTGCAAATGCGTCTGCCGACGATAGGAATAATAACTAGGATCCTCATAGCTACAATCAATAGCAGTATTATTTGCTACAACAATAGCTAAGTTCTCTAGCTGGGCAGCAGCGAGCTTTGGTAAGTTTAGCTTAACTTTTTCTGAATATATTTTATCTGTGCTTAGAGTAGAGTAATTTGATAATTTATCAATACTCTTATGTAAAACATCATTATTAATTTTATTATCACTTTCGTAGCTATTATTAAACTGCACTTCAGTATTAGAAGGCTTGCTAAACAATAGTTCAAAGTCATTGAGAGTTGCCGCGTCTAGCAATTCATTGTCAGCGCAGCCAGCCCATAATTTATCCAATACCTGCTGGTCTACTTCATAATTAGCCTGACTAATACACACTCCTATCCAAGCCGTGATAGGCTCATTACTATCGAAACGCTCAGCAGTGGCTTTGATGACTCCACAAGCAAGGCCTTGCCAGCCCGCATGAATCGCTGCAATCTGCCCAGTAGCAGGCTGATATAAGACGATAGGCACACAATCTGCGGTCATAATAGCTAGACCAACGTTATTCTGCTGACTAATTATGGCATCGGCATCCATTGGGCACATGTCGAGCTTATTATTACAAGTTTGGCTGCTAGCAACCGCGTCTATATCATTGACTTGCTTACCATGCACTTGATTGACCCAGTGCAAGCTATGAATCACTGACTGTTGCTTGCTTGATTGTTTATCCTTTGACTGCTTTACGCTTAACTGATCATTGATGGCACTCAATAAATCCATACGATTGATCAATACCTGCTTGCTATCGTCATCGACATGCAAGCCTAAATTAAGCTCACCATAACTTGTCTGACCTTTTTGCAACTGCTGTAATTGTTGCTGATTTTCGGCCAAAAGCAAATCATTACTCTCAGCAAAAGCTTTGCTCTGAAAAACAAAAACACCATCAAGCTCGGCGATTAATCGCACTGGTAGCTTGCCTAGAGTAACTGCCTTGTCCGTCATATTCTGCGCTTCACATAAGGTTAAACTAGCATAGGAATTAGCTTAATAAACTGTCTAAGAAAGCTATCTTATAGATTATTATTCTAAATCATAATCGTCGGTTAAAGCCACTATTAGCTGCTGCATATCTTCTGGTATTGGTGTGGTGACTTCGATATCTTCGCCAGTCGTTGGGTGTACGAAACCCAAAGTATAAGCATGTAACGCCTGACGCGGGAAGTTACTGATAGCTTGGCGCTGCTCTTCTGTCAAGCCAGCCCGTAATTGACGACGTCCACCGTAGACACGATCACCAACGATAGGATAGCTAATATGACTCAAATGCACTCGGATTTGGTGCGTGCGACCAGTCTCTAGACCGACATCCAATAAGCAGTAATTACCATTTAACGAGGTAATCTCTAATAAATGGGTGACCGCTTCACGTCCGGCAGTCATTACCGTCATCTTAGTACGCTGATTGCGATGGCGACCGATTGGTGCATCGATACGGCGATGACGCATCAGACTGGCTTTATCCCCTGCCACTACGCACTTATAATGCCGATAAACGCTCTTATCTTTTAGTTGCTCCATTAACGCCATTTGCGCCGGCTTGGTTTTGCCAATTAATAGCAAGCCGGAAGTCTCTTTATCGATGCGATGGACAAGGCCTGCACGCGGCAGATGATGCTGCTGCGGATAATGATAAAGTAGTGCATTGACTAAGGTGCCTGTTTGATTGCCGGCTCCAGGATGAACGACCATACCAACAGGCTTATTGATGACTAATACCGCGTCATCCTCATACACGACATCGATAGCGATATTTTCTGGCTGATCTGCACTATGCTGCTGTAACGTCGTTGATAAATGCAGCACATCGGCTGTTTTGCAGCGATATTTAGGCTTCTCTACTTTATCATTACATAACAGACTACCATCGCCGATCCAACCTTGCAGCTGCCCACGTGAGAAGTCAGTAAAGACTTGAGAAGCAAGCTTATCGATGCGTAGACCAGACTCGTCTTCAGTCACTGTATGCGTGACATTGATGACTTCTGGCACCGGTTGACCGGCTATCTGCTGCTGATTATCATCGCTTTGCTCATCATCAATATCTTCGTCATCTTCAATGTCGTTATCATCAATGTCATCGTCGTTTAGTTCATCGTCGAAGCCTATTAACGATGCTTGATCATCAAGCGTTTTATCATTTAGCGTCTCAGCATCAAGACTCAAGGTTTTATCTGTGCTTGTAGCGTTATTATTCATAGCGGATTCAGTAGTTGTAAAGTCACCATAGTGGGCTTTTTAAAATGTAGACAATTATTTGACAGCTAAGTTTATAGACTATCAAGATAAAATGCCCGTTAAATGATTGCCGTATTGTAGCATGGCAAATGCTATAGCCGTACAGCGTCGCTAATTTATCTATCAGATATTAAGTTGTTTACAAGGCTTTGGGTAACTCTCGGAAATATAACGTGGCCGTAATTTACTGTATATTTAGCGATTGCCACATCATTCATTATCGCCCATTAGCGCCGCTCATGCTAAACTGTCGCAGTAGCCGTTTCCAGCTTCTCATTAATATTATAGCAAGCTTTGATTTTAGCAGCATTATCTTGAGTAAAGCCGCTTAGCTTGCGAAAATAAACCGTGAAAAAATAGACGAAGCTTGTATTATTCTATAAAGTAGGCAGAACTTTGCTAGTAGCCTATCAATTGGTGCTACTACTGTCTTTTATCATTAACCTGTTATTTAGCATGATAGCGTCGCTGCTATGATGCATTTTGTGCGGAGAGAAGTATGCGCCCTGTAGGCAACACGTTTATCAAACTATCCTCAATAACCTTGCTTTCTCTAAGTGTAAGCTTAGTTGGCTGCCAGACTTTTAAGAATCTCACAGGTAAAGATGTAGACGCCGTTGAAACGGCCGAGAAGTCTGAACAAGCTTATTATAGTGATGCCGTTAGCCAAATCGATAAAGGACGTTATAACCAAGCTATCGAAGATTTGACTAATTTGCGTACTTTTTATCCTACCGGACAATATGCTGAGCAAGCGCTACTCGATTTGATGTACGCTCAATACGAAAATGGTGGCTATGAGCTAGCCGCTGCTAGCGCTGAACAATTTATTCGCCTTTATCCTTCAAACCCACAAGTCAGCTATGCTTATTACGTGCGCGGTGTAGCTAATATGCAAGGCTCCTCTGAAGGCCTGAAGCTATTTAAGATGAATCAGGCTGAGCGTGACACTTCTTATCTACGCATTGCTTTTGCCAATTTTCAAGAGCTTATTAATAAGTATCCAAGCAGCCCATACTCCCCTGATGCCGCTCAACGTATGACCTTTATTTATAATCAATTTGCTGAGAGTGAATTGACAGCTGCTAATTGGTATATCGAGCGCGCCGCGTATGTCGCTGCCGTTAACCGTGCTAAATGGGTGGTGCAATATTATCCTCTGAGCGAATCAGTGCCTGAAGCGCTAGCTATTCTTACATATTCTCATCAGCAGTTGGGTCTTAATGATTTGGCGCAAGACTATCAAACCTTGCTGCAGATCAACTATCCAAACTGGCTAACTAATGATGGTCGAGTTAAGCTCAATGCCAAGCGTGATCGTAATTGGCTGAATAAAGTCACCTTCGGTAAGCTAGGTCGCTCTGGTGTTAGTGAAGCCTCTGTGGCTACGGGGCAATATACTGGTGCTACCAAAGAGCAAGTCATCCGCAGTGCCACGCAGTTGCGACTACCTAGCGAAAACCAAGCAGCGCCTAGTGATCAAAACGCTCCTTTGACTAATATATCTACCGAGCGTAATCGCGGCATTAATATCGGTTTAGGGCTACCTGAAAGCTCGACTGAACAAGTCTCAGGTCAAGGTAGTGCCAGCGCCGCGGCTAGAGAAGCCTCTGTCGATCCGCAAAATGTTAATCCTACCCGCCGCACTACTCTACCTAATGATGACGGTCGCGATCGTATTCGCCTGACGCCAGCCAATACTGATATAGTTGAAGAAGAAGCTGAATAGTTAATACGAATACGCACCACTTAAATATAATTAACACAGATGAATAATAATAAGGCCAACGCTATAGTTGGCCTTATTTTGGTTTATTGTTTTCAATAAAGGTCAGTATTTTTTAATGTCTATGGTAAAATATTTGTCCTTATGAGTATTCCGAACCATATCCTTGAGCAACTAAATAGCCAAGCTGACTTGATTAGCCTTATTGGGCGTCATACTACGCTTAAACGCGCTGGTTCTGAATACAAAGGCTGCTGCCCGTTTCATGGGGAGAAGTCGCCGTCATTCTATGTCAATCCACAAAAGAATATTTATCACTGCTTTGGCTGTAGTGTCGGTGGTAACGCCATTAGCTTTTTGCGCGACTATGAAAACCTGACGTTTATGGAGGCAGTCGATGAGCTCTCTAAACAAACGGGTATAGAAGTACCCAAAGACGAGCAAAAAAACGTTAGCTACCAGCGTAGCAAGCCTAAAGCGAGCGCTCCTGTCGCCAGACCAAAACAAACAACGTTACCCTCGAAGCAGCCCTCAGTCACAGATACGCCGCAGTCGATATCCTTATCAGAATCAGCACCACCTGATTATCACGATGATTATGCTGACTATGCCTTCAATAATGGCCAAGAGCCTTATGGTCACGATTTTGGCCAGTTGCCAGCCGCTATTCCCTACAGCGCAGATTACAACTCTATCGATTATCAGAACCAACCGCCTGAATGGCATAGCATTGATGAGCACTCGCTGCCATTAGACAATACCAATGCTAATGAGCAAGACGGTAACCTCTATGAGCTATTAACCCAGATTCAGCAGTTCTATCAACGTAATTTGGCCACTCATCCGCATGCCAAACATTATTTTAGCGCTCGCGGCGTCAGTGAACAAAGTATCGAAACCTTTGGCTTGGGTTACGCGCCTTTTGGTTGGCAACATTTAGAGCATGAGTTTCCGCAAGATATTGAAGGCTTAAAGGCGTTGGGACTAGTGCGTCAATCTGACTCAGGCCGAGATTATGATTTATTACGCGATCGGGTTATTTTCCCCATTCGTGATAACCAAGGACGCACTATCGGTTTTGGCGGTCGCGCCCTCGATGATGAAGTAAAACCTAAATATATCAACTCATCAGACTCACCCGTCTTTCACAAGCAGCATGTGCTGTATGGTTACTATGAATCCCGTCAGCAGCGCGCAGACAATTGGTTGGTCGTTGAAGGCTATATGGATGTCATCGCCCTTTATCAAGCGGGGATTTATGGCGCAGTTGCCTCCATGGGCACCGCGATCAACGAGAGTCAAATCTCACGGTTATTGACCCTTAACCCTACTTTGACCTTGAGCTTTGATGGTGATAATGCTGGACAAAAAGCGGCTTGGCGCACCCTTGAAGTTGCGTTACCGGTACTTGGTGATGACAAAGAGCTTAGGTTTTTGACCTTACCTAATAATCATGACCCCGATACTTTTATAAAAAGTTTGGGTAGTGATGCTATGCGTGAGCAAATAAAAAATGCCATGCCCTTGTCGCAATATATCTTTGCTTATCTGAGCGAGCGCTATGATATGAGCTTGGCTGAAGGTAAAGCTAAGCTTATGTCGCAAGTGCGAGCGCTAACCACCTCTCTGCCTAAAGGCAGTAGCTTTCGTTACCTGCTCAATAATGACATATACCAAAAGCTGGGTGGTAAACGTAGTCAGAATAGTGAAGCGAAAGACGCGTTGCTAGATTTCGATGGCGAGATGACTATTAGCCAGCAATTACAGCTGTGCTTTTTATTTCAGCCGCAAGCTTTACTTGACGATCCTATTGACAGTATTTGGCAACAAGCGGGACTCAATAACTTAAAACTGCCCGCGCATATCGAGCAAAAGGCCTCAAGCGATGCGAGGCGCGCTTTAGTTTGGGAAGATTTGCAAGATAGCGATCTATTAGAGGTAGTCAGCACTATTAAAAGCTGCGCAAAATATCTACCAAAAGACGCTAATGCTGCCGCGCACTTCGTTCTATCCAACCTAAAACCTGTCACTCAAGACTCTTTAAGTCGTAGTTGGGGTAGTTTTTATAAGACGTTAACTAGCAGAAATATCTTGAGCTTAGATGAGCTGATTGAGACTTTGGCTATGCAGCTTATAAAACTACACATGCAAAAAAAGACGCAAGAGCTGATAAAAAACCCTGATCATATTAAATTGGCGATAGTGAGAAAGCAGACCCAACACCTCAATGACTGGATGCGAGCGCAGCAAGCTGAACAATCAGCGCAAATGGTTAGTAATTAATTTTGCGTTATTATTTTTAGCAGGTGACATTTATAATAGCTAAGCCCTTTAAAATCATAGCTACTGGCCCCATCATCTATGATTATGCCTAATGAGTATTTAAAATCAGCGCTTAGCGCGTGACAGTTAATACCGTTTGTCTTTATGCTACGGTTAATGCTGATAGTCTCATATCTAACGTCTGTGTTAAACTACGCCGCTATTAGCTTGATTTGATTTATTTGATCCTTTTTAGGTTGTTTAGTTTTATAGTGTGAAATTTTTAACATCAAGCTTTTTAGCTAAGCTTTTGGATGATTAGACTAGCTGGAAGTTAACAAGATATAAAGCTTAGCTTTAATACTTTTTTCGTCTTGTTGTTTTTGCTAGTTTTTATTGCAGTATTGATGTTTTTGAGCCCTTATTCATATCAACTCATTGCCATAATGATAGACGGTAAATATTAAGCCTACTGAGTTACTCAGAGTGATTAATTTTTTATCTAAAGCTGTTATGACAATGCCCGATGCAAGCGAGTAATTATGAACGATAAGTCATTATCTAAGTCCACCTCTCAACTGGCCACCTTGATTCAGATGGGTAAAGAGCAAGGTTATCTAACCTATGCTGAGGTGAATGACCAGCTTCCCGACTCCATTACCGAAAGCGATCAGATCGAAGATATCGTGCAGATGTTGACAGACGTCGGGATTAAGATTTTTGAGTCCGCGCCTGACGCTGATGATATCTTGATGAATGATGAATCAAGTGATGACGAATCCGCAGCTGATGAAGCGGCAGCGGTACTAGCCGCTGTTGAAACAGAACCGGGTCGTACTACTGATCCTGTCCGTATGTATATGCGTGAAATGGGTACCGTCGATCTATTGACTCGTGAAGGCGAGATTGCGATCGCCAAGCGCATCGAAGAAGGTATTCGTGATGTGCAACATGCGATGTCTTATTGGCCAGGTACAGTACAGTTTGTGCTTGATGAGTATCAAAAAGTGCAAGACGGCGAAAAGAAACTCTCTGATGTGATTACTGGCTTTTTGGATCCTGAAACAGAAGAGGATCGTATAGCTGCTAAAGAAGAAAAAGAAAGAGTTAAAGAACTAAGAGAAAAGGCCCGCGAGGAAAAAGAGAATCCTCCTGTCATTAAGGCTAAAGCCAAAAGTAAAGATGATGACGATGAAGAGGACGAAGACGAAGCTGATACGGCTGAAGAAGAAGTCGAAGAAGAAACTGGCGGTATTGATCCAGAAGAAGTCCGTCTACGGGTAGAAGAGATCGAAGGATTATTTATTACCGCCAAAAAAGCGCTACTTGATTACGGCCGTGGTAGCGAACAAGCTAAAGCCGCTTATGCCTTACTAGCTGAGCGTTTCATGATGCTTAAGCTTAATAATCGCATGTCCGATCAAGTTATGGCGATTATGCACGATGTTTATGATGACGTCCGTAAACAAGAACGTCAGATCATGCGTCTAGTGATTCGTCGTGGTCGTATGCCGCGCTCTGAATTCCGTAAGACTTTCCCAAGTAATGAGACTAACGTTGATTGGCTTACTGAGCGCCTTAAAGGCAAGCCAGCCTTTAGCGAGACGCTAGAAAAAGTCACTGATGATGTCATTCTACTGCAACGTAAAATCCGTGATTATGAGCAAAAGCTCGACATGGAAATTCATGATATGAAAGACGTGGCACGCCGTATGGCAGTTGGTGAAGCCAAAGCACGTCGCGCCAAGAAAGAAATGGTCGAAGCTAACCTACGTCTGGTTATCTCTATCGCCAAAAAGTACACTAACCGTGGTCTACAGTTCCTGGATCTTATTCAAGAAGGTAATATTGGCCTAATGAAAGCGGTCGATAAGTTTGAATATCGCCGTGGTTATAAGTTTTCGACCTACGCCACTTGGTGGATTCGTCAGGCGATTACTCGCTCTATCGCTGACCAAGCGCGCACTATTCGTATCCCTGTACATATGATTGAGACCATCAACAAGATCAACCGTGTCTCACGTCAATTGCTACAAGAGATGGGCCGTGAGCCAACCCCTGAGGAATTAGGCGAACGCTTAGAGATGGACGAAGTCAAAGTCCGTAAAGTGCTAAAAATTGCCAAAGAGCCTATCTCTATGGAGACTCCTATCGGTGATGATGAAGACTCGCACTTAGGCGATTTTATCGAAGATGGTACTATCTCAAGCCCTGTTGACGATGCAACAGCTGCTGGTCTGCGCGAAGCGACTCGTGATGTACTTGGCAACTTGACCGAACGTGAAGCACGCGTGCTAAAAATGCGCTTTGGTATCGATATGCCAACCGACCATACTTTAGAGGAAGTCGGCAAGCAGTTTGATGTAACGCGTGAACGTATTCGTCAGATCGAAGCCAAAGCCTTACGTAAATTACGTCATCCTTCCCGTTCTGAGCACTTACGCTCGTTCTTAGAGAATGACTAATTTATTCTAAAGTGCTGAACGTGTGTAAACGCCTCTAAAAGCAAATCTAAAAAAGCTGAGCAATTGCTCAGCTTTTTTGTGTCTGTCAGTTAGTAGTTCGCCGACTTCACGATATAGCTATTACTTTTTTTAATTATTCCAAAAAAAGCAGTGAAAAAGCTATACAATATAAATATAAGTGAATATAAGCTACAGATTTCTTTTCAGCTCAACTCTTTTGCAGTAACTAGGGTTTCAAATGGACATAAACATATATAAAGAGACTACCTATAGAAACGATATCCAAGGAGTACGTGCAATAGGCGCCATTCTTATTATGATTTATCATATTTGGTTTAGTAAGGTTTCAGGTGGTGTAGATGTTTTTTTTGTCGTTTCCGGATACTTTATGGCAGGTATGCTTGCGAGATCATATTTAAGGAATGGTAAAGTAAAACCTTTTGAATTCTGGGGAAGAATTAT